>JAYVOV010000492.1:0-4506 GCA_043757735.1 Burkholderiaceae bacterium | reverse complement strand
TTCATCTGCGCAGGCTGGTGGGAAGCAAAGCATTGACGACTCGGCTCGAAGGACGAACGAAGGTCTATCGTCTGGCCGATCTGCATCGAAAGGTGGGCTTACTCGACCATTCGGGCGGGAAGAAGGTCACTGTGGAGGTCGCTGTCGATCTCGCGTTCACGTCGGTTGTGGTGTCAGATGATGGCGAAGGAATTTTTGCAAAAATCAAACGCGTCTGCGAACTTGCGGACAAGCGAGAGTCGCTGCTGGCGCTTGCCAAGGGCAAGTTGACTACCGATCCTTCTCGCCACAGCGGCGAGGGTGTGTTCTTCACGTCACGGGCGCTCGATCGATTCGTGATTCTCTCGGGTGGGCTCTCCTTCACCCATTCGAGAGGCGAAAGCGATTTTCTTCACGATCACGCTGACATGACTCTCGGCACGACGGTCATGATGCGACATGCTCACACCAGTCCCACCGATTTGAAGGCTGTTTTCGATGAGTACGCCGCGCCTGAGGAATACACTTTCAGCAAGACGGTAGTTCCATTGCGAATGGCGCTGATCGGAAACGAGCATCTGATGTCCCGCTCGCAGGCCCGCCGCGTTCTGACCCGAGTGGAGAAGTTCCAGACGGTGCTGCTCGATTTCGACGGCGTGGAGTTTGTCGGACAGGCGTTTGCCGATGAGGTGTTCAGAGTATTCGCCGGCCAGCACCCAGGCATGGAAATCGTCCCGATCAACGCGGTGCCGATCATTTCGCAGATGATTTCCCGAGCGATGGCTGGCCGCCACTCCGGTGCGGCCGGTTGAGCCGGCTGCAGCGCCGCCTTAGTCAGCGCCGCCTTAGTCAGCGCCGCCTCAGTGTTTGTTCGGCCCCATGTAGCCGAACAGAAACCCCGCCACCTTGCGCATCTGAATTTCCTCCGAGCCCTCAGTGATCCGATACCGGCGGTGATGGCGATAGATGTGCTCGAAGGCCTTGTGGCGCGAGTAGCCGATACCGCCATGCACCTGCATCGCGCGGTCGGCCGCTTCGCAGACCAGGCGGTTGGCCCAGTAGTTGCACATCGAAACCTTGTCGGACAGTTTTTTCGCCACCTCGGGGTGCGGCATCTGGTCCATGTCCCAGGCGGTCTTGCGGATCAGCAGTCGCAGCATCTCGCACTGGGTGGCCAGTTCGACCAGCGGAAACTGGATCGCCTGATTGCGCGCCAGTTCCTGGCCGAAGGGTTTGCGTTCGCGGGCGTACTTCACGCTCTCGTTGACGCAGTAGGTAGCCGCGCCCAGAGAACTGGCCGCCTGCCAGATTCGGTTTTCATGCACGAAAGACTGTGCCAGCGGCAGGCCCTGCTCGAGCGCACCGAACATCGTGTCGTCGGTCACCCAGACGTCGGTGAAGCTCACGCGCGGGTGGTCGGTGGGCATGTTGAAAGTCCACATGTACTCCTCGATCTTGATCCCCGCGGTGTCGGCGAGGACCAGAAAGCAGGTGATGCCTCTGGCGTCGCCATCCTTGCCGGAGGTGCGGGCGAACAAGGCGCAATGGGTGGCCTTGTGCATGCCCGTGGTCCACATCTTCTGGCCGTCGATGCGCCAGCCCGCCACACCGTTGCGGGTCTCGCGTACTGCTCGGGTCTCCATGTGCGTGGCGTCAGAGCCGTGATCGGGTTCGGTCAGGCCGAAGGTGATGCGGATCTCGAAGGCCAGCGCCCCCTTGATGAACTGGTCTTTCTGAGCCTGCGTGCCGAAGTCGCGCAGCATCACGATGAACGGAAAATTGCCGACCACCGAGTGTTCGTTCTGCAGGTCGTTGAACAGGCCCAGGCCCTTGCTGGCCAGGTGCTCGCGGATGACCGCCATCCACAAGTTGTTGCCGTCGTGTCCGCCAAACGCCTTGGGCAGTGAAAAGCGATAGAAGCCGGCCTTGTCGGCCAGGCGCTTGGCCTGGACCAGCAGCGCTTCCCATTCGGGGCGTGGCAGGCCGTCCTTGTCGAAATCGGTGCGCGCCCACTCGCGACGGTGATCGAAGTAGCGTTCGTTGTCGTCTTGCTGCTGCAGCGGCTTGATCTCGGCCTCGATGAAGGCGTCGATCTTGGCGAGGTAAGCAACCAGGTCGGGCGGAAGATTGAAGTCCATGCGTTATTCCTTGGGTTCGAGGGCGCGAAGGTAGCTGGCGTAGTTGGGCTGGTCGATCGACATCTTCGCCAGGGTGCTGGCCATCAGGTGATCCATCAGACCCGGGGAGCTGGCAGTCAGCGATCGATCCCGGATGCGCTCGCACAGTTCGCGCTCGAGAGCGTCGGCATCGGCATCGGCGGCGAGTTCGGCGTTGGCGGCGTTGGCGGCGTGGGGGGCGTGGGGGGCGGCGTGTGGGGCTGCATCGGCGGCGGCTGCATTGGCGCCATCGTGACCGAGCAGAGCGCGCAGGCGCGCGAGCGAAGCCCGCTCCAGGCATTCGCCGGTGGCGATCTGCCGGCGTACGAGGTCGATGGCATTTGCCGCCACCCGTGCATGGAAAGCAGCGGCGGCCGGCAGTTGCGGGATGAGCTGCTCGCGCAGCATCTTCGCCACCACTTCCAGGATTTCTTCGGGTTTGGGCTGATCCAGCATGCTCAGGCGCTCCCGCTCATCAGGTGCATCAGGTCCATCTCACTCTCGGACACCCGGCGCGCGATCATCGCGCGCTCGACCGTGCGGTCCCGGCCGCTGCGAAACCAGTCGAGCATGCCGGCGCAGCCCACCGCCCAGCGCAGGCTGCCCAGCACTTCCCAGAAGTGAAAGCGGGCAGGGTCGACCAGAGTGCCGCTGGCCTGTGCGTAAGCCGCCAGCAAGGCTTCCTGCGTGCCCAGGCCACCGGCGGGCAGGTCGAGATTGCCGAACCGCCAGGGCGGCAGGCACAGCCAGGCCAGGTCTTCGATCGGGTCTCCCAGGTGCGAGACCTCCCAGTCGAGCACTGCGCGCAGCCCGTCGCCAGGTCCGATGATGACGTTGCCATGACGATAGTCGCCGTGCACGAGGCAAGGCCGGGCGGGTTCCGCGGGCAGATGATCCTGCAGCCAGCAAAGCGCCAGTTCCAGGACCGGCCGTGGCACGCCGAATCCGTCGCAGCGCCGGCGCAGTTCTTTGAGGCTCAGCTGCGGACCGCTGTCGACCAGGGCCTTTGGCAGCCGCGCCAAATCCATCGCATGGATCTTGGCGGCGGTCTGGGCGAGCTGGGCCACCACCATCGGGCGCACCGAGGCGAATTCGGCATCACGCAGGATCTTGCGCGGGATGGTTTCGCCCGAGATGCGGATCATGACGAAGCCGTCGCCGAGATGGTCTTCGGCCTGCACGACGTGGACCACTTCGGCGACCGGTGCGCCATCCGCATGCAAGGCCTGCACCAGGGCAGCCTCATCGGGCAGCGTCAGCGAGCGCGCGGCGCGCAGGCCACCCGGTGAGCGGCGCAAGATGAGCGGCCAGCTGCGTTCGGTGCCGATCGCGTCGAACGACCAGGTCTCGAGCGTGGCGCCGGCGGAGAGGCGGCGCAGGCCTTCGATGCGCAAGGCGCCGGGGAGGGCGCGCAGGGTCATCGCCTGCAGGGCACTGTGAAATTCTGCTGATGTCTGCGTCATTGGGACGCGCACGGCTGGTCCGGATTATTGTCAACAGCGCGGCAGCAGATGCCGGTGATCGGTTCGACCACCTGCGCTGGTGCAAGACGGCGCTCGAACGGCTCCTGGGAAGACGATGGCATCCACGCCTGAATCGGTGCGATCTGCGGGTTGACCGACACGGCTTTGAACCTCGCGCGCAGGCGCGATTCGAGCGCGAGCAGGCGCGATTCGACGAGCGCGAGCAAGCGCGATTCGAAATAGGGGTCGAGGCAGTCGTGCAACTCGATCAGATGGCTGTCGGCGTCATGAATGAGGCGCCCGCAGGCGTAGGCCATGTGGCTGCTTCTCGGGTCGGTGTCTTGGGAGCTGATCGGCAGCGCCGACTATACCGTCTGTGCCTGCCGGGGGGCGTCACACGGTGCAGTTGTCGACATGTTCGATCGGCCGGCCCGGTCGCGCTCGAGTTGCCCGGCACAAGGCCGATAACCGACGCTGTGTGGAGACCATGGCTGCCCGACGTGCCGACGGTCGCCGAGCAGGGCTTCCCCGGTTTCGTGGCCTTGGGCTGGGCCGGCTTGTTCGTACCGAAGGGAACCCCTGCAGACGTCGTCGACAAGATTGCCGCAGAGGTCGGTCAAGTATTGAGCGAGCCGGCAGTTCAGCAGGCGATCGCGCAGCACGGTTCTGTTGTCGAAATCAAAAGTCGCGTGGAGTGGGAATCGTTCGTCGCTTCGGAGACCGCGAAGTGGACTCAAGCGATCAAGAAGGGAAATATCAAGGCTCCCATCAAGGCTCCTGTGGGCGTCGGCGCGAAAATGCCTGAATAGGGCCGGTCTGAAAATGCTGATGGTTTGTGAGCCGGCGCGCGCTGAACCGCGAGTGGGTTGGCGCCGAGACTGGGGCGTGTTCAGACCTCGACCTGGTCC
>JAYVOV010000491.1:0-17101 GCA_043757735.1 Burkholderiaceae bacterium | reverse complement strand
CTGCCGGTCGGCCCATCCAGCGGCGCGACGCCCGTTACATCGAGCCCGACGTGTAGTTCTCGAACTTGGTGTACTGGCCCACGAAAGTGAGCCGTATCGAACCGATCGGGCCGTTTCGCTGCTTGCCGATGATGATCTCTGCCGAGCCTTTATCGGGTGAATCGGGGTTATAGACTTCGTCGCGATAGATGAACAGGATCACGTCTGCATCTTGTTCAATAGCGCCCGATTCACGGAGGTCCGACATCACCGGACGTTTGTTGGGCCGCTGCTCCAGCGAGCGGTTCAGCTGCGACAGCGCGATCACCGGGCAGTTAAGCTCCTTGGCCAGCGCTTTCAGCGATCGTGAGATCTCCGAGATCTCGGTCGCGCGGTTCTCGCCGGAACTGGTCGCGCTCATCAGCTGCAGGTAGTCGATGATGATCAGGCCGAGCTGACCGCATTGGCGCGACAGCCGCCGTGCGCGTGCGCGCAGCTCGAGAGAGTTCAAGGCCGGCGTCTCGTCGATGAAGAGCTGCGCATCCTGCATCTTCTGGATCGAGTTGGTCAGGCGCGGCCAGTCGTCATCAACCAGTCTGCCGGTGCGCAGCCGCTGCTGATCGAGCCGCCCGACCGAGCAGACCATGCGCAGCGCCAGTTGCGTCGCGCCCATCTCCATCGAGAACACTGCCACCGGCAGGCCCTGGTCGACCGCGACGTGTTCGCCGATGTTCAGGCTGAACGCAGTGTTGTGAGTGACGCAGTAGTCGCTGGTGAGGTACAGGCGCGACGGGTGTGACACCGCGATGCAGCGGGTGTCGGCGACCCCTGCCGGCTCGACGGCGCACAGCACCGGCCGGCGGACCGGCGCGGCCGAGCCGCCCCCGCGGGCCAGCGTGTCGAGGATGGGCAGCGTTGGCAGGTCGATCTCGAGCCGTGCCCCATCGAATCGGGTACGGCACCAGCCGCCCAGCGAACGGACCAGTTCGGTGACGTCGCGGGCGAAGCGCTCGCCGCTCACCGGCAGGCGCAGCAGGCCATCGCGCCCGCGTTCGAGCGCAGTGCCGAGCAGGCCGCTCAACAGGTCGATTCGCGTGGCGCGGTTCGCATCGAGATACAGACGCGGCAGTTCGAGCGCTTCGGCCTGGAGCCCCCACAGCCCGATCGAATCGAGCTTTGCCTGAATCGATGCGAAGACCAGCGCCGCGTGGCGGGCAACCGGATTCTCGGTGGCATCGCGCGCCGCCGAAGCAGTTTCAGCGATCGCGCCCAGCGCGGACACGGCCCCAGCCTGCTGCCGACGCTGACGCCACACCGCGCTGTCGAGTAGCGCACTCAACGCGTCGGCCCAGGACTTGTCAGCGTGGATTGCAGCATCGTTGTGGTCGCGACGTAGCGCGCGCCGCGCGCCGCCCGACGATCTGTTCGCCTCGCGCAGCAGCACGCCCAGCCAGAACGCCTCGAGCGGCAGCACCTGGTCATGGCCGAACCGGCCATCGGGCATGTCGATGCTCAGGCTGGGCGCCCGCTTGGTCCGGGCAAGGGCAGCGCTCAATTCAGTTGTGCTCATCACCCGGGGCACCGCCCAGCGGCGCTCATGCACACGCCACAAATGCTCGCCACACGCAACGGCACTGCGGCCGTCTGAAAACCGCAGCCGCCAGACCGGCCGATGGCCCTGCGCAAAGACGCCGGTCACACGAGACTCACGGCCATCGATCGAGGCCAGCGAATCGCCAACCTTCAGACAGCCCATCGTGGTCCATCCGGACGGCGTGCGCACCGGCGCATCATCGGGCTGCGCCTTGCCCATCGAGGGTCGGCCAGCAACGATCACGAGGTCACCTGCCTGCAGGCCGGATGTCATCCGATCGAGGTCGGCGAAACCGGTCGGCACGCCGGTGACATCGGTTCCGGCGCCGCGGCTGTACAACTCGTCGACTCGCTCGACGACCTTGCCCAGCAGATCCTGGAGCGACTGAAAGCCGGCGGTGCCGCGCGATCCGTCCTCTGAGATCTGGAAGATTTTCGACTCAGCCTCATCGAGGATCTGACGCGTGTCTTTGCCCTGTGGATTGAGCGCCTGCGTCGCGATTTCGTCGGATGTGGTGATGAGCTGACGCAGGATGGCGCGATCACGGACGATCTCGCCATATCGCCTGATATTGGCCGCCGACGGGGTTTCCTGGGCGAGCGCGTTCAGGTATTGCAGGCCACCGACTTCGTCGATCTTGCCAGCTGTCTTGAGCGCCTCGAAGACGGTCACCACATCGGCGGGATGGCTGCGTTCAATCAGCCGCGCGATCTGCTGCCAGATCAGGCGATGGTCGTACCGGTAGAAATCTTCGTCGCGCAGGAGATCGGCAACCCGATCGAACGCCTGATTGTCGAGCAGCAGGCCACCCAGCACGGATTGTTCAGCCTCGATGGAGTGCGGCGGAACTCGCAATGCAGCCACTTCCCGATCGGGCGGGCTGCCTGGCGGATGAAGACGTTGACTTTCGCTGCTCATGAATGGGTGCCCGGGAGGCTGTCGGCGTTGAATCCTGATCGGACCGCTATCTTATCGATGCGCGAAGCGACGACGCAAAAGTTGCGCGGACAAAAGTTGAGCCCACAAAAACAAACAGGGGCATGAAGCCCCCGTTTTGCCATGGCCCGGCGCGCAGCACCGTCAGCCCAGTCGACGCGGGCCTGCGCCCGCATCAACTGCTCGGGCGCAGGCCCGCAGCGTTTCAGGCAGCCTCGCCGACCACGGCGACATTGACCTCGACCACGACATCATGGTGCAGAGCGATCTGAACCTTGTGCTCGCCGACGGTCTTCAGGGGACCGTTGGGCAGGCGAACCATCGATTTTTCGATGGTGAAGCCCTGCTTGTTCAAGGCTTCAGAGATGTCGAAGTTGGTGACCGAACCGAACAGGCGACCATCGACACCGGCCTTCTGGCCGATCTGGACGGTTGACCCCTCGAGCTTATCGCCCTGGGTACGCGCCACGGCCAGTTTGTCGCCCTGGACCTTTTCAAGTTCAGCGCGTCGGCCTTCGAATTCTTTGATCGCCGACTCGGTCGCGCGGCGCGCCTTGCCCTTGGGGACCAGAAAGTTGCGCGCGTAGCCATCTTTGACCTTGACCACATCGCCCAGTGAACCGAGGTTCTGGACCTTTTCAAGAAGAATGATCTGCATGGGTTTCTCCTCTCAGGCTCAGTGGTTGTCGGTGAACGGCATCAGCGCCAGGAAACGCGCGCGCTTGATCGCCTCGGTCAGCTGACGCTGATACTTGGCTTTCGTGCCGGTCAGACGAGCCGGGATGATCTTGCCGGTCTCGGTGATGAAATCCTTCAGCACCTCGATGTCTTTGTAGTCGATCCACTCGATTTTCTCAGCGGTGAAGCGGCAAAACTTCTTGCGCTTGAAGAGCGCATTCTGGGACGGACGCTTCTTCTTGCCATCCTTGGGACCACGGCGAAAGAACGCCATATCACACCTCGATCATTTCAAATTCGTTGACATGCAGTACCAGCTGTTTCGACTGTCGCCGGCGGGGCGCCAGGAATCCGCGCATCAGCAGCTTCGAGCCCAGCGCCACCATGCTCACCTTCTGGGCCATCGGCCCGGCGAAGCGGGCGGCGATTTCCAGATCGATGACACGGGGCACGCCGGCCTCGCGCTGCTCTGACACATGCTTCATCACGGCATCCACCACGGCTATTCCACCCGGCGTGTATCGAACCCCTTCGGTAGCCTGCAGATTGGCCAGCAACTCGACCCGGTTCGGGTCATGAGAGGCGACCGGCAGACCCGATAGCGACGACGACGCTTCAGGAGGCAATCGAATCAGGCGGCGGGGGCAGCAGCAGCAGCAGCAGCAGCAGCAGCAGCAGCAGCAGCAGGCGCTGCGTGCTGAGGCTCGGGAACCACTTTCTTGGCTTCTTCACGCTGGATCTGTTTCCACATCGGCGACGGTGCGGTCTCAGCCTTGCGCATCGACACCGTGAGGTGACGCAGCACAGCATCGTTGAAGCGGAAGGCGTGCTCGAGTTCAGCCAGCGTGACCGGACCGCATTCGATGTTCATCAGCACGTAATGCGCCTTCGACACCTTCTGGATCTGATAGGTCAGCTGACGACGCCCCCAGTCTTCGACGCGATGGATCTTGCCCTGCTGGGCGTCGACCATGGTCTTGTACCGGTCGATCATGGCGGGAACTTGCTCGCTCTGATCCGGGTGGACAATGAAAATGACTTCGTAGTGACGCATCTAGGCTCCTTGTGGGCTATGGCCAGAATTGGCGAGGCTGCGGTCCGGCGTCGGGCACTGCAGCAAGGACATCGACGAAACAAAATTGTCGACAGAACCCGAGATTCTAGCTGGTTACTCCCATCATCGTCCAGCCCTCATCCATCCCGTCAAAAATCCGGTGCATGATCGACCGCTCGCGCCGGTCGATGCGCGACAAAAACGCGGATGTCGAAGGCATGCCCTTGAAGGCGGCAAATCCGCGCACCAGGAAGTCATGCATCTCGGCCAGGCCGGCCAGCCTGGCCGGCGCACCCATCGTCGCCAGCAGCCGGCCGATCATCGGATGCTTCACCAGGCCTTCGAGAGAACGACCGATGCGCAGCACCAGATCGAGCTGATGCTCGCGCTGCTCGCGCCCGCTGACCTGGCGAAATGCGCGGGCATACGCCGCTTCACCGATCGCGGCGGGTGAATCGATGCGCAGCACCCTGGACATTGATTCATCGAAACGCTCTGACAAGGCGTCGAGTTCGACCGCGTCGGCAATCGTCGCGAGTGCGCGTTCGGGCAGCAGCCGGTTCATGGTCGGCAGCAGCCGCATCAGTTCGGCGTCGCGCTTGGAAAAATCCTTGGCGCCATAAAGCTCGGCGAGGAAAAACTGCGCGGCCGCCCGGGTGCCGGGATCGGCCAACAAATCGGCATGGGTGCGGGCCAGGCGCTGCGCCTGCCATTGTTTGAGGGCGCGCGCCCACACCCGCAGCGATTCGTCGGCAGCGACGACGCTGCGCATCGTCGACACCTGCGATGCGGCTGCATTGAGGCGTGGGACCGTGTCTTTCGGGCTATTCATGGAGAATAAATACTACGCGCACGATGGCCGGCCGTCGGCCCGCGCAAGCGGTCTCGACTAGGAGGCTGTCGGAGTCTCGGCTCTATCTCGCGCCGCAATGATCCGGCGCAATCTCAGGCAAGCTCTGGCCATGCTCGCACGCTACCTTCGAATTATCGTCCTGCTTGAACTGGCCGGTGCCGGCTGGATTGCCTTCGCGCTGGTGAGCCAAGGCGGCGGGCTGGCCGCCAGCGTGGCCATCGGGCTGGTGGTGCCGCTGGGCGTGCACGGACTGATCATCGCCCTCGACTTCGGTTTGGCTGCGGCCGCAGGCAGCACCACGCCGGCCAGCCACCGCCTGGGCGCGGTCGGCGCGGTCGGGGTGTTCCTGCGCGAGTGGCGCGATTCAGTGATCGCGTTTCAATTTGCGCAGCCATGGCTGGCGCCGCACGCCCTGCCCGGTGAAGACGCTGCCTGGGCGGGCCGCGCAGGCTGCGTCCCGGTACTGCTGATCCACGGCTTCTTCTGCAATCGCCAGCTCTGGCGGCCGCTTGCCGGGTGGCTGGCAGCCCGCGGCCATGTGGTGGCCGCTGTCGATCTGGAACCAGTCCTGGGCTCGATCGACGATTACGTGCCGGCCATCGCGACGGCTGTCGAGCGCTTGCTGGCGAAAACCGGCGCGCCCGCCGTCGCGTTGGTCGGACACAGCATGGGCGGCCTGGTCGCTCGGGCCTATCTGCGCCGCCGCGGCAACGAGCACGTTGCCGCCCTCGTCACACTCGGGACACCGCATCGGGGCACCGTGCATGCGCGGTTCGGGCATGGTGCAAATGCCCGGCAGATGCGCACAGACAGCACCTGGCTAAAACAACTGAGCGCGCACGAAGCGGCGAGAGGCGCCTGGCCGATAACGACCGTGATCCTCAGCCATCACGACAACATCGTCGCGCCGCAGGCCGATCAGACCGTCCCGCACGCAACCACGACCGTGGCGCTCGGCGGGGTCGGCCACCTCAGTCTGGTATACGACCGCAAGGTCTGGGCGTTGATCGCCGAAGCGCTGGCCGGACACGCGTGATCGGCGCCTGCAACGTATGAGACCAGACTCGGCACCCAGGCCGCGCATCCTGCTCGCGCCAATGGAGGGCATGCTCGACTACGTGCTGCGCGACATCCTGACCCGCGTCGGGGGAGTCGATGCCTGCGTGTCGGAGTTCATCCGCGTCACCGATCAATTGCTGCCGGCGCGGGTGTTCACGCGAATCATGCCCGAACTGCACACGGGCGGGCGCACCCTTGCCGGCACGCCCGTGTTCGGGCAACTACTCGGTTCGGACCCTGAATGCCTAGCCGAGAACGCCGCGCAACTGGCTGCGCTCGGCCCGGCCGGGATCGATCTGAACTTCGGCTGCCCGGCCAAGGTCGTCAATCGCCATGGCGGCGGCGCGATGCTGCTGAACGATCCCGAGCTGATTCATCGCATCGTCCGCGCCGTGCGACGCGCCGTGCCCGCGCACGTGCCGGTCACGGGCAAGATGCGGCTCGGATTTGATGACGACAGCCGCGCCGAGGATTGCGCCCGAGCCATTGCCGACGGCGGCGCCAGCCACATCGTCGTGCACGCGCGCACCAGGCGCGATGGCTACCGGCCACCGGCGTACTGGGCGCGGATCGCCGACCTGCGCGCCGTGGTGAACATCCCCATGATCGCCAATGGCGAGATCTGGAACCTGGCTGACGCTTTGCGGTGTCGCGAAGTCTCGGGCGGTGTCGATCTGATGCTGGGTCGGGGCATGGTGACAGATCCCGGACTGGCCTGGGCGCTGCGCCGCCACGACGCGCAGACAGACTGGGCCAGCGAAGGTATGCCCGATGGTGGCCCCAGTGCCGGTTGTGAGTTGGGCCTCCCGCCGCCTGTTGCCTGGGCCGACATCCAGCCCCTCCTCCCTGTGTTCTGGCTGCTGGTGGCCAAGCGAGTGGTGTCGCGCCATCGGGCTGGGCGACTGAAGCAGTGGCTCAATCTGATGCGCCGACGCTATCCGCAAGCGCAGTCGATCTACGAAGACTTGCGGGTGCACAACGAACCGGCCCATGTCGAGGCCTATCTGCGCAATCTGGATCAGGCGCTGATCGCCGCCCGCGTTGGGTGACTGTGCCCCGAACCGCCGGGGCGGCGATGGCCAGCCCCCCCCCGGCGCGCCGACTTCGTCAGAAGTGGATGCCCCGCATCAGCTGCTGGAACGCGATCTGATCGGCGCTCAGCTGGCCACGCTTGCCGCCCTCTTTGCCCTTCGCCGCATCAGCGTCCGGGAACATCCGGAACGACGTGTTCATCACGATCTGGGCGACGCGCGGAATGACCGCGTGCAGCACCTGACCGAACACGCCCATCCGGGTGGCAATGCGCACCGGCTTGTGGACGATTGCCTCGACGACCAGGTCGCCTGCCTCTTCAGGCGACAGCGTCGGCACGTTGTTGTACAGACCGGTTGGCGCGATCATGGGCGTACGAACCAGCGGCATGTTGATGGTGGTGAACTTGACGCCCATATCGGCGAACTCGGAAGACGCGCAGCGCGTCCAGGCGTCCAGCGCTGCCTTGGAGGCGACGTAGGCTGAAAACCGCGGCGCGTTGGTCAGCACTCCAATCGAGGAGATGTTGATCACATGGCCATGGTGTTTGGCCAGCATGCCCGGCAGCAGGCCCATGGTCACGCGGAGCGCGCCGAAGTAGTTGAGCTGCATGCAGCGCTCGAAGTCATGGAAGCGCTCGTAGCTGTTCTCGATGCCGCGGCGGATCGACCGACCGGCGTTGTTCACCAGAACGTCGACGCCGCCATAGGTATCGACCAGCCACTTCACCATCCGGTCGGTGTCTTCCATGTTGGCGAGATCGACCGAGAAGGTCACCAGGTCGTGACCCAGGCGCTTGAGGTGCAGACGCGCCTCCTCGAGTTTTTCTTCGTCGCGCCCGCACACGATGGTGATCGCACCGGCTTCGGCGATCTTGATCGCCGAAGCCAGGCCAATGCCCGAAGATCCGCCAGTGATCAGCACCACCTTGCCAGCAACCTGCCCCTTGAGCGTGCGGTCGATGAAGAGGTCGGGATCCAGGTGGCGCTCCCAGTAGTCCCACAGCACCGGCGCGTAGTCGCGCAGGCGCGGGCACGCAATGCCGCTGCCCTTGAGCGCCGCGGTTGTTTCGCGGCAGTCGAACCGGGTCGGGTAATTCACGAACTGCAGGATGTCGTCTGGCAGGCCCAGGTCTTTCATGACCGCTCTGCTGATTCGCCGCACGGGCGTCAATGCCATCAGGCTTTTTTTCACCCCTCGCGGAATGAAGCCCAGGAGGGCGGCGTTCACGCGCAGTGTCATCGAAGGCGCGTGCGCCGCCTGCGCGAAAGTATTGAGCACCTCGCCAACTCTCAGGGGATCGGGATCGACCAGATGGAAGCAGCGGCCATCCAGGTCTTTGGCATGCGAAATGTGGTCCATCGCATCGACGACAAAGTCGACCGGCACGATGTTGATCCGCCCGCCTTCGATGCCGATTGTCGGCATCCAGGGCGGCAGCAGCTGGCGCATGCGCTGGATGAGCTTGAAAAAGTAATAGGGGCCGTCGATCTTGTCCATTTCGCCGGTCTTGGAATCGCCGACCACCGAGCCCGGACGATAGATGCGGTGAGGCACCTTGCATTCCTTGCGCACGATGCCTTCGGATTCATGCTTGGTGGCGAAGTAAGGGTGATCGAGGCCCTCGGCCTCGTCGAACATGTCTTCGCGCCAGATCCCCTCGAAGAGCCCAGCTGCGGCGATCGAACTCACGTGGTGCAGGCAGCCCGCCTTGATCTCGTTGGCGAAGTTCACGACATTGCGCGTGCCCTCGACATTGACCTGGATCTGGGCGGCCGCATCGGCGCTCAAGTCATAGAGCGCGGCCAGATGATAAAAATGACGGATCTTGCCGTTCAAGGCGCGGCGCTCGGCGGCCTTCAGACCCAGTCCGGGTTTGGCGATATCGCCGGTGACGGGCAGCGCGCGTTTTTCGTCGACCCCCCAGTATTCATACAAGGGCGCCAAACGCTCAGGCGAGGCATCGCGAACCAGAAAATGCACGACCAAATCCCGCCGCGCAAGCAGCTTGCGCACGAGACGCTTGCCGATAAACCCGGTGGCACCGGTGATGAAATAATTCATGTGGAAAATCCCCTCTCTCTCACTTGCATCGTGTGGTCGGCCAGGGTTCACGCATCGGATGGCGCAGCCTCGGGCGTCGGCGATCATTGCATTCGGCACGCGCTGCGGCAAGGCCGAAAGGCCGATCGCGGGCACGCGCGCATCAAAGGCCGCTTTAGTGCGCGTGCTCTAGCGGGCGCGCCTAAACTGTTTTTACAGAGGTGCCCGACGGGTTGTCCGTCAATACCAATAGTAGAGGTGATCATGGTCAAGAAACTGAAGGCAAACACCGAGCACAAAGAAGAAGGCGGTCAACTGTCCAGCGTCATCCGCGAGTCGGCCGAGAAGATCTGGCTGGCCGGGCTCGGTGCGTTCGCCAAGGCGCGCCAGGAACGCGGCAAAGCATTTGAGGTTCTGGTTCGCGAGGGTTTGAGCCTGCAATCCAAGACCAAAGCCATTGCCGAGGAACGTATCGGCGAAGTTTCGGGAAGGGTCAATGAGGTGAAGAGTCAGATCAGCAGCCGCGCCACCGATTCCTGGGACAAGCTCGAGCAGGTCTTCGAGGATCGCGTCTCGCGTGCGCTCGAGAGTCTGGGCGTGCCAACCCGCAAAGACGTCCGGGCATTGATCAAGCGTGTCGATGACCTGACCACAGCGCTGGCGGCGATGGGCGGCAAATTGCCCGCCAAGACGCGCGCACCGCGCAAGGCCAAAGTAGCCAAAGTAGCCAAAGTGGCCAAAGTGGCCAAAGCGGCCAAAGCGGCCAAAGCGGCCAGCGCAACCAAAGCGCCGCGGGGCAACGTTGAGGCGAGCAAACCAAAGGCAGGCACGGTGTCGGCCAGTAAGGCTACAGCGGCTCAGACGGCGCAAGCTGGCGAAGCCGCAACCGAAGCACCCGCCAAGGTTCGCAAACCGCGCGCCCGCAAGGCAGTCGCCGCGGCCGTTTGAGTTCGTCGGCCGGCCAGCTGCATTGATCGATGACGAATAACGCCTCTCGAAGCCGGGGACGCCAGTCGGTAGGGCTGGCGCTGGCCGGCGGTGGGTTTCTCGGCGCGGCCTACGAACTCGGTGCGCTGGCCGCGCTGGCCGAAGGTGTCGATGGGCTCGATCTCAATGCCCTTGATTCCTATGTGGGTGTCAGTGCCGGCGCATTCATCGCGGCCGGCCTCGCCAACGGCAAGACGCCGCACCAGATGGTGCGGCTGTTTGTCGACGACACCGATTCAGCTCTTGATCCGAACACCATGCTGCGGCCCGCTGCGCAACTCTGGTGGAAGGCCTTGCGCCGCGCACCTCACATCGTCGGCCAGACGTTATGGGTAGCGCTGAGCGACGGGCTCCACGGCCTGCCGGTTTCGGCATGGGATGCCCTGGAGCGAATCGCCCGAGCCCTTCCGGCAGGCCTGATCGATGCGAATGCGGCCGAACAAACGCTAGCGCGCCTGTTCGATGCTGAACACAGCAGCAACGATTTTCGTCAGCTGGCCAGCCACCTGCGAATCGTCGCGACCGATATCGATACCGGCCAGCCGGTTGAATTTGGCGGGCCCGGATTCGATGACATCCCGATCTCACGGGCGGTCATGGCATCGTCGGCGGTACCCGGCATCTTTGCACCCGTGCGCATCGGCGACCGCTACTTTGTCGATGGCGCCTTGAACAAGACACTGCATGCATCGGTTGCCTTGAACGATGGCGTGACGCTGCTTTTCTGCGTCAATCCGCTGGTGCCGTTCAGCGGCGGCCCGACCAGCCGCCCAGGTGTCATCGCGCTGGCCGGACTGCCGACGATCATGTCGCAGGCAATCAGAACGATCATCCGCTCGCGCATGACCACTGGTCTCGAAAAGTACGGCAACACCCACCCGAAGGCACGACTGATCGTGCTGGAACCGCGCAGCGACGATACCGCATTGTTCTTCACCCGAATTTTCACCATCGCTTCGCGGCAACGGGTCTGCGAACAGGCCTATCAGCACACCCGGCTCGATCTGCTGTCCCGATTCGATTTGCTCAATCACACACTGGCACCGCACGGCATGCAGTTGAACCGGCGCGTGCTCGAGGACCAGGAGCTCAGACTGGTCGAGACGCCCGCCCACGCGCCGCGCCGTCGGCGCGCCCGCCTGCGGACAGCAACCGATGGCCTGACGCTGGCGCTCGACGATCTCGATCGCTCGCTGCGACTGGCACGCGCCAGGGCCTGAGCAGGCTCGCTGCGGGCGCCGGTCGAGGCTGTACCATCCTGACCATGCAGCGAAAACCGCCCCGCCGCACCCGCGAGCGTATCCTGGCGCTGGCCTTGCGCCTGTTCAATGACATCGGCGAGCCGAACGTCACAACCAGCGCGATCGCCGAAGAGATGAACATCAGTCCCGGCAATCTCTACTACCACTTCCGCAACAAGGACGACATCGTCAACGCCTTGTTCGAGCAGTTCGAGCGCGAAATCGACCCTCTCCTCGATGCGCCGAAACGCCAGGAAATCCATTTCGAAGATGCCTGGCTGTTCCTGCACCTGCTGTTCGAGTCGATCTGGCGTTACCGATTCGTCTACCGCGACCTGAACGACCTCTTGTCACGCAATCGGCGGCTGGAGCTGCACTTCCGGACGATCATGGAGCGCAAGACCGGCGCGGCACGCCTGCTTTGTGAAGCAATGCAGCTCAATGCTCAACTGACTGCGTCGAAGGACGAGCTCGATGCGCTGGCGACCAACATGGTGGTGGTGACCACCTGGTGGCTGTCGTACGAGTACGTGACCAATGCACGCCGGTTCAGCGACACCGGGTACCAGAGCGCGGCAATGGCACGCGGTGCCTATCAGGTGCTGGCGATGCTGGCGCCGTTCCTGAACGACGAGGGCCGCGTGCTCTTTCAGAAACTGGCGCGCGAATACCTGAAAACCTGACGTAGGCGCAGGCTGCCGTCTGCGAGCAGAGCGACGCCATGGACCGCCTCGACGTGGCGCGCGCGGCAGTGAACTGGCGGGTGCTTCGGGTAATGCCAGGGGGTCGCGTACTGATCCACCGCGACGCTCGGAATCCAGCGGCCCTGGCGCTCATAGGTCGCCGTGCCGGCATCGTCCGGACCGCCCTGCACAAGGGATGGGTAAGCACCATAACGCCTGCCGCCGCTCACAGACCCGCCAACCACCAGCTGCTGATTGCCCCAGGCATGATCGGTACCGCCGGAATCATTCGGCTTGAAGGTGCGCCCGAATTCTGATTCAGTGAACAGCGTGACGTTGTTCGCGATACCCGATTGCTGGGTGGCGTTGTAGAACGCGCTGATCGCATTGCCGAGCTGCGTCATCCAGGCGCCTGCGCCGAGGGCCGTCAGCGCGCTGGATCGGCCGAAAAATGATCGTCGGTTCATTCGCGTTGCTCCTAGCGCTGGATCTGGTGTCGCGGCGAGGACAGGATCAGGTACACCGCCGTCTTGCCGCGCTCGCGGTGGCGCTGGCGCAGTTGATCGGCACCGGAGACCGCTTGCGCGAAAAAATCCCACTGGATGGGCATCGACGTGTACCAGTCGCGCCAGCAATTGTTTCGCTCCAGGCTGGCATCGGCGAACGGGGCGCAAAAGTCGCCGACACAGACGTGCCCCTGGTCTTTGTTGAGATTTTCCGGCGGGAAGTATCGATAACGCGCGACCGTCGCATCGAATTCGGTCGGAAGGCTCTTGACCAGCCCGTCAGCGCGGACCTGGGCGATGCTGGATTCGTTGGGGCCAAAGCTCGACTGCGGGTGGAAGCGGACTGCTTCGTGTTCCGAGATGATGACTGGTGAAGGTGCGGGTGCGGGTGCGGCGACGATCCAGTGCCGCCCGTACCGCCAGCGCCGATCGGCGGCCGACTATGATCGGTGGACGGCCGATTTCGGCCGCCAGTGAGCGCTCAATATCTGCCGGTAGTATTACCGGACAAAGCCCATTGGACGCGCGTGCCGGACGTCCGGTTTAACAGCGTGCTCGCGGCCGAGCTGCTCGATAAACTCTTCAGGATCGGGCGTGTCTCCGAGCAATTGATATTGCCGTTTCACGGCTGCGAAATCGCCCGGCGCGAGAAGCTCGAAGCGCGCCAGTTCAACACGATGCGCATCTGTCAGCCGCGAATCGTCGCCGTCCAGCGCTTCCCCGACGAACATCCGGATTCGCTGCTCTGGCGTGAGCGGCAGGAAACGGATCTTGAACGAGAAGCGGCGCAGCGCGGCTTCGTCGAGCCGATCGAACAGATTGGTCGTACAGATGAAAATACCGTCGAATCGCTCCATGCCCTGGAGCATCTCGTTGACTTCGGTGACTTCATAGCTGCGCACCGCCATCTGGCGGCTCTGCAGAAAGCTGTCGGCCTCGTCGAGCAGCAGCACCGCACCCTCGCGTTGCGCCTGCGCGAACATGCGCGCCATCTGCTGTTCGGTCTCGCCGACATATTTGCTCATGAGATCAGAAGCTCGGCGGATCATCAGGGGGCGTTCAATGCTGCGCGCGATGTGCTCGCCCAGAGCCGTCTTGCCGCTGCCGGGCAGGCCGTAAAAACACAGCGTGGCGCGCGGGCGAACCCGCAACGCGTCGACGATGCGCGGCACCGAATGGCGCGACTCGACGTTGAGCAGGCTCAGGTCATAGCGAGTGACCTCGAGCCTCAGTTCGGTGCTGCTGCTGTCGTTGCCAAGCGCCTTGTCGGCACGCGCGAGCTGACGCTCGATCAGGGATTCTGCGGACTCGTCCAGGCGCGTGCGTGCGAGCCGCGCGAACCGTGCGGCCGCCTGAATCTGCGCCGGTGTGATCGAAGGGCGCGCGGCAATCCGGGTTACAAACTCCTCCGACACGCCAAGCTCGCTCAACACCTTTCGCGCGATGCTCTCGCGCACTTTCTGCGGCGGAGTTTCGAGTTCGAGATGGAATTGAAATCGCCGGCGATAAGCGGGATCGATCTGGCTGATGGCGTTGGAGATCCAGAGTGTCGGCACCGGATTGTTCTCCAGCGTCTGGTTGACCCAGGCCTTGCCATTGACAGCCGCGCCGCGCGGTTCTTCGGTGCCAAAGAGACTGGCAATCTCGCTGGCCACCGGCGGGAAGACATCTTCCACTTCGTCGAAGAGCAGCGATGTGCGGGCACGGCCCTTCAGGAACGCCTGAGAGACCTGCAATGAACGGTAGCGCTCTTTGCCGGAGAGGCTGTTGCCATCCTTGTCCAGGCAGTCGACTTCGTAGAGCTCGAGCCCCGCCTGCTGTGCCAGCAACCGGGCGAATTCTGTCTTGCCGGTTCCCGGCGGGCCGTAGAGCAGCACATTGACGCCGCGTTCCTGTCCGTCGACTGCCGCCCGCAGCAAAGCGACCAGGTAACGGATGTCGTCGGCGACATGGGGGAAATCAGCGTCTGTCAGAAGCGTGGGACTTGCCGGTCGCGTGAACGCGGCCATCATCGAGGACTCGCTGGGATACTCGGCGGTAAGCACCGCCAGCAGTTTGTCTGACACCCGCATCAGGTCGCCCAGATCGGTGACCGAATGCTCGGCAATCGGGGTCTCGATCAGGCCCAGGGACTCGAGGCGACTGCCTGGTTTGAGCGCCACCGAGACATCCTGCGGCGAAAACCCGAGAACCTGTCCAAGCATCGCGTAGGCCTCCTGGGCGCTGGACGCTTTGCAGTCGACCAGGACCGGACGCAGATCGCGCTGATACTTGCAAAGCGACGCGTGCAGGAGCACCGCCTGCTCCGCGTCTGAAAGGCCGAGCACGGCGCTCAGCATGGCAATGTTGTCCGGCAGCCTGATCCGGCTCTTGGCCAGACGCTGATCGAGCGCGGCGGCGGTGGCCTGAAAGACCGAGAGCAGGTCCTTGCCGTGCAGCTTTACGTACTCGTCGAGAAAGTAGTACAGCGTGCTGTCATCGTAGAGCCCGTTCCAGGCGCCATGACGGGCCATGAACTCATCGAGCGGCAGCCGGGCGCAGTCGGCCCAGGCTGGTGAATCGGCGCAGCGCCGCGACAGGAAATCTCGCAAACGCGTGAAGATCGGCTCAGGCCACTGAAAGTAGCGCGCGGCCAGCGTCACGACATTGTTGACATCGCGGCGCAGATTGAATCGGGCGCCGAGCGTGAGAATGGTCCGCAGCGCAAAGCGCGTGCAGGCCAGGTCCAGGGCGCTTGCCGATTCGAAGGCCGACGAAACGAACCAGCGGCCTCCCGGTTCAGGCGCTGCACCGTCTCGAGTACGTTGATCCAACATGTTGTTCTCCGCCGGAGTATCGAACCGACCTTGCGCATGGATCGCGTCAGGATGACCAGCAACGCGCGAGCGGCGCTTGCGATGACGGTCGCCCCACTCTAGCCCGAGCACGGCGAGTTAGCTACCGCTCTCTCGAGTCAGGCGATCGACTCTCGAAGCAAGACAGCCATGGCGCAGCGCCGGTTTGGCCGCCCCTTGCGCCAGACTTGCGGGCGACGCGTGCACCAGCAGGCGCGAGCGAGCGCGGGTGATGCCGGTGTACAGCAGTTCCCGGGTGTTCAATGGATGCCCGGGTGGCGCAGGCACGAGCGCGACGGTTTCAAATTCAGAACCCTGGGACTTGTGGACGGTGATCGCCCACGCGTCCTCGCAGGCCGGCATCTGCGACAACGAAACCCAGCGGACATTGCCTGCGACAACAAAGGCCACAGCCAGGGCACCGTCGCGCGCCGACCAGGGCAGGCAGACGCCGACGTCGCCGTTGAACAGCTGCCGGGCGGGCTCGTTGCGGGTGACCATGACCAGACGCCCGCGATACCAGGGGCTGCGGGCACGCAATCCCTGGCGCGCAATCGACTGATTGAGCGCGAGCGTGCCCAGCGGACCATTACGCTGGGCACACAACACGCGGAAGCGATCGCAGGCCCGCATCACGGCTTGCGCACCGGCGTCGTCAGCCGCAGTGGCAGCCTTGACGAGTTCGAAGGCTGCGCGAAAACCGCCCAGTGCCCGAGCCAGCACCAGCGCAGGATCTGCGGCCAGCCACTCGACCTCGGGAGAATCGGCGCGACCGACGGCGACAGCGCCAACGCGGATCTCGGCAGCCAGCGCTGCGATGCCCGGCGCCTCGCGCTGACGCCAGTTTTGGAGCAGGCGCACCCGGCCACGAAGATCGGCCTCGCAAAGTTCCGCGAAAACCGCCCCCGCCTCGACAGACGCCAGCTGGTCGCGGTCGCCGGCCAGGACCAGCCGGGTCCGGGGGCCCAGCCGCTCGGCGAGTTTGCTGGCGAGTTCCAGGTCGAGCATCGACGCCTCATCGACGATCACCAGATCGAGCAGATCGAGCGCCGGCACATCGGCCTGCCCGCCGAGCAATCGGTGCACGGTCAGGCCTGTGGCGGGAAGCGCGCGCGTCACCTCGCCACCTGGGTCGAGCCGCAATACCGCCTGCGCCAGCGCCTGGGCGAGCCGCGCCGCAGCCTTGCCGGTGGGCGCCGCGTACGCGACCTTCAAGTCGGGGCGAAGGCGCGCACAAGCCACCAGCAGCCGGGCCAGCGTGGTGGTCTTGCCGGTTCCCGGCCCACCGGTGATCACGCACAGGCGCCGCTGCAGCGCGGTCAGGACAGCAAGCTGCTGGGCATCGTCCGGATCGTGATGCTCGAAGACCTGCGCGACGGCCTGCGTCAGCTCTGCGGAACCGGCCAGCGGCGCCAGGCGATCGAGCTCGACAATGCATTCCGCCAGCCCGGTCTCGGCGCGCCACAGGCGCCAGAGATAGAGTTGCTCGCCATCGAGAATCAGGGGCGCCGGCTCAAGGTTGGGTGCGAGAGTCAGGGCCACACCGGCCACCAGGCGCGCGCGATCCCCAGCGTCGATATCGATGCACACGTGCCCCTGGTCGGCGGCGATCCAGACCTGCC
>JAYVOV010000490.1:0-17113 GCA_043757735.1 Burkholderiaceae bacterium | reverse complement strand
CTGTCTGGCGGATCAGGACCTCGATCGTCTCATCGTTGAGCACATAGCCGGTCGCGTCGAGCAGACCGTCCTGGCCGTGGCTGGTGAACGGGTCCAGTGCAACATCGGCCAGCAGGCCGAGTTCTGGGAAACGCTTCTTCAATTCCCGGGCGGCCCGCGGGATCAGCCCGTCTGGATCGGTCGCAATGATGCCGTCGGGCGTCTTGACCGACGGCTCGATCACCGGAAACAGGGCCAGTACCGGCACACCCGCCTTCAGACATTTTTCAGCCACTGAATACAGCAGGTCGATGCTGAGTCGCTCGACCCCTGGCATCGACGGCACGGCGTGGCGTTTGTTCGACCCTTCGTGGACGAAGACCGGGTAGATGAAGTTGTCGGGCGTCAGGGTGTTTTCGCGCATCATTCGGCGAGAAAAGTCGTCGTGACGCATCCGGCGCATCCTGAGTGATGGGAACTGCTGAATGAATTGCGGCTTTCCGCTGCGCATGATGGGTTCCTGTCAGGTGTCGTCGCAGGGCGCTTCAGGCGCCTGCGGCTGGCCCGGCGCTTCAGTGCGGAGGTCGGGCATTTCGGGCGCAGGCGGCAGCGGGGCCAGCCATTCTTCTATTCTGGCGCGGGCTTCGTCGAGCCCCAGTCGGGCCGGGGCCGAAAAGATGATGACTTCGATGCCGCGTCCCGGGAAACTAATGCTCAAGGCCTTGGCCACTGAACGTCGGACGCGCTGGCGCTGTTCGTAACCCAATTTGTCGCATTTGGTCAGCAGCACCAGCAGCGCCACCCGCGGATCGATCCACTCGAGCATGGCCGCGTCGGCCGCGGTCACCTCGCGGCGCACGTCGAGCGTGACCACCACACCCTTGAGCGAGCCGCGCCCGCGCAGGTATGGACCGGCCAGACCATCCCAGCCCGATTTGATGCCCATCGGCACCTTGGCGTAGCCGTAACCGGGGGTGTCGATCAAAAGCGCGCTGACCGTTTCACCGGGGCCGAGCGCAAACAGATTGAGCGCCTGCGTACGGCCTGGGGTGCGGCTGGCGAAGGCAAGCCGCCGCCGTTCGCACAAAGTGTTGATCGCGGTCGACTTGCCCGAATTGGAGCGCCCGACGAACGCGACTTCGGGGGGACCTTCGGCGGGCAGCTGCCGGGGTTGGGCCACAGTAGTGGCGAATCGGGCGGTATTCAGCAGACGCATGGAGACGCGGGTGACCTCGGGCATTGGGCTAAGGTAGAATCGAGAGTTTACGTGACTCGCCCCTTCAATTTCCGTTCGTAAGCGACGCATGAAGCTCCTTGAGTTGTTAAGTCAGCGCAACCGCCCTGGCTCTGGTTCCGTGACCGGTGCTGCCGCCGGCTTGCGGTGTGGTGTCGGCGCAGTCGTGGCTGCCGCCCTTGCATTGAGCATGACCTGCGTGCAGGCGCAGGCGCCGGCTGCACAAGAGGCGCCGAAGGAAGCGCCGAAGGCCGCGGCAAAAATTGACCCTGCCAAAGGCCAGCAGATAGCGGCAGGTGTATGCGCTGCGTGCCATGGCGTTGATGGCAACAGCGCCAGCCCTGCCAATCCCAAGCTGGCCGGGCAGCATGCTGACTATCTGTATAAGCAGCTGCAGAATTTCAAGACCAGGGCCGGCGCCAAAGAGGCCGAGCGTGCCAATGCGGTTATGGCCGGATTTGCAGCCACGCTGTCGGATATCGACATGCGCAATGTGGCCGCTTATTTCGCGGCTCAGAAGCTCAAGCCTTCGGTGGCCAAGAACAAGGACATCGTCGAGCTTGGCCAGAAGATCTATCGTGGCGGTATCGCCTCGAAATCGGTCGCCGCCTGCGCCGGCTGCCACAGCCCCAACGGTGCCGGCATCCCCGCTCAATACCCGCGTGTAGCCGGTCAATACGCCGAATACACCGAGGCGCAACTGGTTTTGTTCCGCCAGGGTGGACGCAAGAACAGCGTGCAGATGGCAGCCATCGCGGCTCGTCTGTCGGACGCCGAAATGAAGGCCGTCTCGGACTACATCGCCGGCATGCGCTGATCCACTGTCGCGCCATTATCGCGGCCCGATGGCTGGTCAGGTTGCCGCAGCCACCCCGACCGACAGCCTCTTAGCCTACCGCTTGACTGCGTTCCGGCTGGTATCGGCCGCAGTGCCGGTGGAATCCCCCGGTTTGGGCAGTGTCAGCGGCCCGCGCTGTCCACAGCCGGCTACCATGAGAAGGATCGCGAACACTGCGGCGAGTGCCGCGGTTCGGCTTCGCTTGATCGAATAGCCACCGGTCATTTTCATGAGGTCACTCTAGCATGACGGAACAGGAGTTCCTCGATGCGTGCGAACGCATCCTGGCAGCGATAGAAGACGCACTTGACCGCTGCCAGGCCGATGTCCAGACCTCGCGCAGCGGGCATGTTCTGGAGTTGGAGTTCGACAATGATTCCAAGATCATCGTCAATGGCAATACCCCGATGCGCGAGATCTGGGTGGCCGCCAAAGCGGGGGGCTTCCACTTCCGCGAGGACGGCGGGCGCTGGCTCGACACGCGAGGCGGAGCCGAACTGTTCGACAGCCTGTCGCGGTGGGTGAGTCAGCAGGCCGGATCGCCGGTTCGCCTGGCGGACTGAGCCACCAGCCGCTCAACACCAGCCGCTCAACACCAGCCGCTCAACGCTGGCCGGGCGACGCCTCGTCCGCGCGGGGGGCGGTGGAGCCGCCCTCGGTCGCGCCTGGCTTTTCGTCGCCCAGTCCGACCGATGACACGCCCTGGCCCGGTCGGGTTTCGGCGTAGTAGAGCTCCCCGCCGATCTCGACCACGCCCTCCGGCATCACAGCCGGCTTCTCCGGCACGCCGGACAACGCACGACCCATGTAAGACATCCAGATCGGCAGCGCCAGGCCGCCGCCGGTTTCGCGATCGCCCAATTTGCGCGGCTGGTCGTAGCCGACCCAGGTGATTGCGGCGATGCCTGGCGAATAACCTGCGAACCAGGCGTCGTGCGCATCATTGGTGGTGCCCGTCTTGCCAGCAAGGTCTGAACGTTTCAAAGCCATCGCCTTCGCGGCGGTGCCGTTGCGCACCACGCCGCGCAGCAGGCTGTCCATGATGAACGCGTTGCGACCGTCGATCGTCCGGTTGTTCTCGTCGCCGGCCTTCAGCGGCCGCGCCTGCGCAAGCAGTCGGCCGCTGGCGTCGGTGATTTTTGTGATCAGGTAAGGCTCGATGCGATAGCCGCCGTTGGCGAACACGGAGTAGGCACCCGCCATCTGCCAGAGGGTGACGGAGCCGGCCCCGAGTGCCATTGTGAGATAGGCGGGGTGCTTGTCTTCATCGAATCCGAAGCGGGTGATGTAGTCCTGGGCGTAGCGCGGCCCGATCGATTGCAGAATCCGGATCGAGATCATGTTCTTGGACTTCGCCAGGGCCTGGCGCATGCGCATGGGCCCTTCGAACTTGCCGTCGTAATTCTTAGGCTCCCAGACCTGGCCGCCGGTGATCGCTGCATCGACCGTGAAGGGCGAGTCGTTGATCAGCGTGGAGGCCATGAAACCCTTCTCGAGCGACGCGGAATAAATGAATGGTTTGAAGCTGGAGCCCGGCTGACGCCAGGCCTGCGTCACCCGATTGAACTTGTTCCGGCTGAAATCGAATCCGCCGACCAGCGCGCGGACAGCGCCGTCGTGCGTGTCGACGGCGACCAGGGCGGCCTGCACTTCGGGCAATTGGCTGATTTCCCAGCCGCCTTTGAACTTGACTATCCGCACCAGCGCGCCGCGGCGCAGACGTTTGCTCGCGCCCGCTTTGCCTGACAATGCGCTGGCGGCGAACTTCAGGCCGTCGCCGGTGATGTCGATGAGATTGCCGTGGCCACGCGAAACCCGGACCAGGCTCGGGTCGGCGTCGAGGACGACTGCGCTCTGGAACTCGTCGACATCAGGATGGTCGTCCAAGGCGTCTTCGATCATCTCGTCGGCCTTGACGGGCGTCGCCGGCAATTCGAGGAAGAGCTCCGGTCCACGGTAGCCATACTTGCGGTCGTAGTCGATCACACCCTGGCGTACCGAGCCGGTCGCCGCCCGCTGTTCGTCGGAGCGGATGGTGGTGTAGACATTGATGCCGGCGGTATAGATGTCTTCCTTGAAGAGTTCGTAGGCCATCAGCCGAGCCATCTCGGCGACGTAAGGCGCCTGCTGGGTCATGTCGTTGCCGGGAGTGGAGTAACGCAGCGGCTGCTGGAGCGCGGTCTCGTATTCAGCTTCAGTCAGCGAGCCGATGTCGTGCATGCGCTGCAGGATGTAGTGCTGGCGCTCGGTGGCGCGTTTGGGATTGACCAGGGGGTTGAACAGCGACGGCGCTTTGGGCAGGCCCGCCAGCATCGCAGCCTCGGCCGGCGTGAGCTGCGTGAGCGTCTTGCCGAAGTAGATCTGGGCGGCCGAGGCAAAGCCGTGCGCGCGCTTGCCCAGGAAGATCTGGTTCATGTAGATCTCGAGGATCTGGTCCTTGGTGAGGTTTTCCTCGATCCGCAGGGCGAGCAGGGCCTCGTAGATTTTGCGCGTGTACGTCTTTTCACTCGACAGATAGAAGTTCTTGGCGAGCTGCTGGGTGATCGTGCTGGCGCCCTGATCGCGGCCGCCGGATACCACGTTGGACAACGCCGCGCGGGCGATGCCTTTGAAATCGATGCCGCCGTGCTCGAAGAATCGGGTGTCTTCAGCCGCCAGGACCGCGTTTTTCATCAAGGCCGGTACGTCCGCAATGCGCACGACGCTGCGTCGCTCTTCGCCGAATTCGCCGATCAGTTGCCCGTCGGCCGCGAAAACGCGCAGCGGCACCTTCGGGCGGTAGTCGGTCAAGGCGTCCAGCGGCGGCAGGCGATCGTTGGCCAGCAGGACGGCGATCGCCACTGCCAGCAGGCCGGCCACGCCCAGCGCGATCGGAATCCCGATCAGGGCGGCGGTGGCGCGTGACCAGAACGGCATGACTGGTCGGCCCGCTGGGCGTTTTTTTGAGGTGGTATCGCTGGACATTTTAGCCCGTGCGGCATCGGGAACGCCGCCATCTTTCGGGCAGGCGGATTATACGGGGCGCCGGCGCGTGTCACCGGGACGGTGCGCCCACAGCGTGATTTCTCCGCTGGTTGTCCAAAATCGACCGTGCAATATTCGCAAAAGCGCGACAAATGTCACAACACGCCGGATGGTCGCCGGCAGTCGACAGAAGGGTGTCGCGTCATATCCCCGCCAAGACAAAAGTCTTTACAGTAGTCAAACACGTTTGCCAGCATTTAAAGTACATTTGATAAAGCTCACGTAAATCCTTTGTTTCTAAGGATTTTTTGAGTTTTAGAGAGGTTCAAGTGGGGCTCAATCTTCCCAGTTTCGTCAAACAGTCGTCGTCAGCCCTGCTGGGCATCGACATGAGCGCCTCCAGCGTCAAGGTGGTGGAACTCGTGCCGGGTCTGAAAGCCGGCATGCGCCTGCAGCGCTATGCGATCGAACCGATCGAGCGTGGTGCGGTCACCGACGGCAATATCGAACGACCCGAACAGGTTGCCGAAGCGCTGGGCCGGGCAATGCGCCGAATGAGCACGCGCACGCGCGAAGTGGCGCTCGCCATGCCGTCGTCGGCCGTGATCACCAAGCGGATCACCCTGCCGGCCGGCTTGCCCGAAGAAGATTACGAACTCCAGGTGGAATCCGAGGCCAGCCAGTACATTCCCTTCGCGATCGAAGAGGTGAATCTGGATTTTCAGATCCTGGGGCCTTCGGCAGCCGATCCGGATGAAGTCGAAGTGCTTCTGGCGGCGTCGCGCAAAGAAAAAGTCGAAGACCGGGTGGCCGTGGCCGAAATGTGCGGCCTGCGTCCGGTGGTGGTCGACATCGACTCTTACGCCTCGCGCATGGCGGTCGACCACGTCTCGGCGTTTCTGCCGAATGCCGGTCAGGGCCAGATCATCGCGGTGTTCGATATCGGTCAGATGGTGACCGGCGTGTCGATTGTGCTCAATGGCCAGACGATTTTCGAGCGTGAGCAAAGTTTTGGTGGTCAGCAGCTCACCCAGGATCTGATGCGTCTTTATGGCTTGAGCCCTGAAGAAGCTGAAATGAAGAAGAAGACGGGTGAGTTGCCAGAGAACTACCAGAACGACGTGCTGCAGCCCTTCATCGAACAAGGCGTTGCCGACGTCACGCGCGCCTTGCAGTTCTTTTTCACCTCCACGCCGTATGGCCGTGTCGATCGTCTGTACCTGATTGGCGGCGCCTGCGTGGTGCCGGGGTTGTGCGAGGCGATCGGTGAGCGCAGTCAGGTGCCCACTGAGATCCTGAGCCCCTTTCAAGGCATGGAGATTGCCGATTCGATCCGTGAACGGCAGCTGCGCCTCGATGCACCGGCGCTGGTTACGGCCTGCGGTCTGGCTCTGCGGAGGTTCGACGCATGATTCGCATCAATCTCCTCCCGCATCGGGAGATGCGTCGCGAGCGGCGTAAGAAAGATTTCATCGGTCTGGCGGTCTTGATGCTGCTGCTGGCCGGCGCCGTGTCGCTGTCGGTGGCCTTTGCGATCGGCGGGCGCATCGACGCCCAGCAGGCGCGCAACGACTTCATCGTCAAGGAAAACGAAAAGCTCGACGGCCAGATCAAGGAGATCGCCCTCCTCAAGCAGGAGATCGACTCGCTGACGGCGCGCCAGCATGCGGTCGAAAATCTGCAGCGTGACCGGACCCTGCCGGTCCATGTTCTCGACGAGCTCGTCAAGCACACCCCGACCGGCATCTATTACAAGCAGATGCGTCACGAGGAGCGCAAGGTCACCCTGATCGGCTGGGCGCAATCAAACGAGCATGTTTCCAGTCTGCTGCGCAGCCTGGCGAATGAAACACCCTGGCTGGAGCGTCCGGAGCTGATCGAGATCAAGGCGACCTTGATGCCCCTGGGCGCGAATCCGGGTCCAGCCGCGGTCGCGAAAGACGCCAAGCGGATTTTCGAGTTTTCGATGACCGCAATGGTCAAAGCACCCGCTGTGGACAATCCGGCCAAACGCGGCGCCAAGCCGATCGCCGCCGACGCGGCGACGCCGGCGCCGATCGCAGCCAACAGCTCGGGCAAGTGAGGCGGTCATGGCCAAGATGAATTTGAATATCGACTTCAGCAAAATTGCGCAGCAGTTCCAGGGCCTGCAGGGCCGCCACCCGGGCCAGTGGCCGGCGGTGCCTCGGGCGGCCCTGCTGACTATCGGCTTTGCCGCCATGCTCGGTCTGGCATACGGCGGCTACTGGCGGGGCCAGCTTGAGGAGCTCGACGCGGGCGAGCAGCGCGAAGCGCAACTCAAGAACGATTACCTCGGAAAGCTCAAGCAGGCCGTCAATCTGGACACCTTGCGCAAGCAGAAGCAGCAGGTGGCGGTCTACGTTCACCAGCTTGAAAAGCAGCTGCCGAGCAAGGCCGAAATGGACGCCCTGCTGTCGGACATCAATCAGGCCGGCGTCAGCCGCGGTCTGCAGTTCGAACTGTTCAAGCCAGGGCAGGTCGTGGTCAAGGAGTTCTACGCTGAACTGCCGATCTCGATCAAGCTGGCAGGCCCCTATCACGACCTCGGCGGCTTCGCGAGCGACATCTCCAACCTGGCCCGAATCGTCACTTTGAACAACGTCAATGTGCAGGCCAATGACAAGTCTGGGCAGCTGACCCTCGAGGCAGTCGCCAAGACCTTCCGTTATCTGGACAAAGAAGAAGTCGATCAGGGTCGCCGCGAAGCGATCAAGGCGAACAAAGGCAAGAACCCCGCTGGTGCCGGCGGTGAGGTGGGCAAAAAATGAATACGACGAAACTGATCGTGCTGCTTGGCGTGGGTCTGGCCCTCGGCGGCTGCGGCGACGAGCAAGACGAGCTGCGTTCCTGGATGGACCAGCAGCGAGCGGCCATGCCACTGATCAAGGACAAGATCCCCGCGCCCAAGCGGTTCGAGCCGTTCCGGTACGACAATGCGGCGCTCGCCGATCCGTTCTCGCAGTCGAAGCTTGCGCTGGCGATCGCTCAGGCCACGCCAGCCAGGGGATCGGGCCTCAAACCCGATGTCGCGCGGCGGCGCGAGACGCTCGAAAGTTTTCCGCTGGACAACATCAAGATGGTCGGCCACATGGGCAACGGCAGAAATGACTTTGCCCTGCTTCAGGTCGAGACCATGGTCTATCAGGCCAGGATCGGCAATTACGCTGGCCAGAACTTCGGTCGGATCGTTCGTGTCACGGAAAGCGAAGTGACACTCAGAGAGCTGGTGCAGGACGCGGCCGGCGATTGGGTCGAGCGCGACAGTGCGTTGCGACTGCAGGAGGGCAGGAAATGACCGATGTGCATGCGGCTGGCTGGTTGTCAGGTCGATTTTTCGGCGCAATGTGCGCCCTGTTCTTTTCAGCCTGGTGCGGCATCGCGGCGGCACAATCCAATTCTATCGAGGGCGTCACCAGTGCCACCTCCGGTACGACGACCGTGCTGCGCATTCAGATGAAGTCGCCACCTGCCGCCCTGCCGGGCGGTTTCTCCATCAACAATCCGCCGCGCATCGCGCTCGATTTTCCGAATACCGAGAACAAGGCCGGTCAGTCGAACGTCGACCTTGCGCAGGGCGATGTCCGCAACGTTGCGATCGTGTCGGCCGATGGCCGCGCACGGGTGGTCTTGAACCTGAAGCGCCCGCTCACATACACCACCGCGATCGAAGGCAATGTCGTGCTGGTGTCGCTCACGCCGGTGGCCATCGAGGGCACCGCCGCAGCGGCCGCGACCAGCTTCTCGGCGATCCGCAGCGACAGCGCTGGCAGTTTCGCCTTGCGTGACCTCGATTTTCGCCGTGGCCGCGATGGCGAGGGCCGGGTCGTCGTCGATCTGTCCGGACCGGGTGTCGGTGTGGACATCCGTCAACAGGGCCAGACGCTGGTCGTCGACTTCCTGAAGTCCCGGCTGCCCGAAAACCTGCGCAAACGCCTCGATGTCGGCGATTTCGGCACCCCCATCAAGGTGATCCGCGCGACGCAGCAAGGCGACACTGCGCGCCTGGTGATCGAGCCTCAGGGCTCCTGGGAGCACAGCGCTTACCAGAGCGAGAACCAGTTCGTGATCGAGGTCAAGCCGGTTCGCGAAGATCCCAACAAGCTCGGTGGCCGCCAGGGCTATCGCGGCGACCGGCTGTCGCTGAACTTCCAGAACGTGGACGTCCGGGCGCTGCTCCAGGTGATTGCCGATTTCACGAACCTGAACATCGTGACCAGCGATTCCGTGGCCGGCAGCCTGACGCTGCGCCTCAAGGACGTGCCCTGGGACCAGGCGCTGGACATTGTTCTGCAGGCGAAGTCGCTGGATATGCGCAAGAGCGGCAACGTGATCCTGATCGCACCGCGCGAAGAACTGGCCACAAAGGAGAAGCTCGAGCTCGAGGCTCGCCAGCAGATCGCCGAGATCGAACCGGTGCGCACGGAGATCTTCCAGCTCAACTATCAGAAGGCAGAGAACATCTCCAAGCTGCTGTCCGACGAGAAGCAGCGCGTGCTCTCCAAGCGGGGCAGTGCTGTTTTCGACGGCCGCACGAATAAACTGTTCGTGCAGGACACGCCGTCACGACTCGAGGAAGTGCGCAAGCTGATCACGCAGATCGACATCACGGTGCGTCAGGTGCTGATCGAAGCCCGGATCGTCGAAGCGGACGATCGTTTCTCGCGCAACCTCGGCGCCAAGCTGGGATTCAACGATGTTTCGTCGACCGTGTACCGCCGGGTGGGTGCAACAGATCCGGTCACCGGCGCGATCTCTGCACTCAATGTGCCGGTCTACGGTGCCGGCCAGAAGCTGCTCGGCGGCGCGTTCGGCACTGTTTCCGGCAATCTGCGGGGCGTTCAGGATCTGTCGTCGCAAAACGGCACCGATCTGTCCGGCATCAACGCTCAGGGCCTGGGCCGGCTCACCGCGGCCGACAACACCAACTTCGTCAACCTGCCGGCACCCTCATTGGGCGGCTTCAATCCGGCCAGCTTCGCGATCAGCCTGTTTGGCTCCAGCCTCAGCCGCTTCCTGAATCTGGAGATCTCGGCACTCGAGGCCGACCAGCGAGGCAAGGTCATTTCGAGCCCCCGTGTGCTGACGGCCGACCAGCACAAGGCGACGATCGAACAAGGGACCGAACTCCCGTTCCAGCAGGCTACTTCGAGCGGCGCGACTTCAATCCAGTTCCGCAAAGCCAGCCTTCGTCTGGAAGTCACCCCGCAGATCACGCCCGAGGGCAACGTGATTCTCGAGGTTGCGATCAATCGCGATCAGGTCGGCCAGCTGACACCGGCAGGTTTCGCGATCGACACCCGCGCGGTGCGCACCCAGGTGCTGGTCGAAAACGGCGGGACGGTGGTGATCGGCGGCATCTACGAGCAGTTCGAGCGCAATCAGACCAACAAGGTGCCCTTCCTGGGCGACATCCCGATTCTCGGCAATGCATTCAAGAACAACCTGCGGCGAAATGACCGTACCGAACTGCTCGTGTTCCTGACGCCGCGTGTCGTCGGTGACACCGCGGTTGCCCGTTAAGTCTCGGGCCAGACGAACCCCCGGCACTGCGAACCTCCACGATTCGGATTAAATTCATGAACGACAACAAGATTTCTCAGCGGGTTGCCCGGTGGCTCGCGCTTGGCGCGGGCCTGGTGCTCGGCGCCTTGGTTGCCGGTTGCGGCGGCGGCGGCGCTGGCACGCAGAGCAGTACCGGCAGCAGTGGCGCGACTGATCCCGCAGCCATGCAGGTCACCACCAGCGCGCCGTCGATTGGTTCGGATGGCCGCAGCAGCGCCACGATCAGCGCGATCGTCAAAGACGCGTCGAATCGGACGATGGCCAACCAGCAGGTCGAGTTCGCGACCACCGATACCGGTGCGCGACTGCTGATCGTCAACGCTCGTACCGACGTCAGTGGCGTGGCCAGTGCAACGCTGTCGATCGCTGATCCGTCGAACCGTGTCATCTCGGTGAGTGCGCGCAGTGGCTCGCTTCTGCAGTCGGTGAGCGTGGCGGTGGTCGGGACTCAGCTCACGCTGAACGGCCCCAGCAGTCTCGTCGCGGGCGCGCCCAACGAGTACACGGTCGGGCTGCGCGATTCATCGGGCAACGTCATCGCGGCCAAACCGATCTCGATTGTCTCGGCAGTCGGCAATGCGCTGTCGGCGCCCTCGGTCACCACCGACAACGCCGGTCAGGCGCGGTTCCAGGTGACTGGTGTGAAGTCTGGCGCCGACACGCTGACAGTGGCGGCCCTCGGTGCCACGGCGGCGGTGCCGATCCAGATCTCGGCTACCCAGTTGAATTTTTCCTCGCCGAGTGCCGGCCTCGAGGTGGCAGTGACCACGGCGCAGGCGGTGACGGTTCGCTTTCTGCTCAACGGTGCGCCGCAGGTCGGGCTGTCGATCGAATTCCTGAGTACCCGCGGCACATTGAGTGCGGCCAGCGCGATCACCGACGGTTCCGGCGACGCCACTGTATTGGTGTCGTCCGCCACGGCGGGTGCGGCGACGATCACCGCGCGGGCCGGCAGTGTCACCAGCGCCCAGCGGATCGAGTTCGTGAGCCGCACGCCTGCCAAAATCAGTCTGCAGCCCAGCCCGGCCAACGTGGGGGTGAACCTCTCGTCGACCAGCAACAACTCGAGCCAGCTGATCGCGGTGGTGCGTGACGCTGCCGATAATCCGGTCAAAGGCGCCCTGGTCAGCTTCTCGGCGGTTGCCGATCCCAGCAACGGACGGATCGAACCGGCCACCGCCACCACGGATTCTTCGGGTGTGGCTGCCGTGGCGTTTTTCCCGGGTGCAAATTCCACCGGCAATAATCAGATCCGGATGCAGGCGGCCATCACCAGCGCCTCGATCGCTGCCCAGACGACCCTCACCGCCTCGAAGCAGGAACTGGTGGTGCGGATCGGCACGGGCAATCAGATCGAAGCGCTCGACTCGACCAAGTATGCGATGCCCTGGACCGCGGCAGTGACTGATGCCAATGGCAACCCGGTCGTCGGCGCCACGATCCAGGCTTCCCTGGTGGGCGTGCGCTTCTTCAAGGGTGCCTATGCATGGAATGGTGTGGTCTGGGTGCCGCGTGGCGAAACATCGACCTTGCCGCCGTTCTCGTGCCGCAGTGAGGACCTGAACGAGAATCTGCGCCTCGATGCCGGCGAAGACCTCGATGGCGACGGCTCGCTGGAACCCGCCAACGTGGCCGCCGCCAGCTTGACCTCCGAGGGGGGGCGGACCGAAGCGACCGGTTTCGCGAACCTGCGGGTCGTGTATCCCCGCGAGTTCGCGAACTGGACCGAGGTGCGACTGCGCGTCACGATCACGACCCTGGCGGGTACCGAGGGCACTTCGGATCGCACCTTCGTGCTGCCAGTATTGTCCGCTGACGTGTCGACCGAGACGACCGGGCCCCCGGGGCAGGTCTCGCCGTTCGGGCGGGTGGGCGACTGCGCGAAACCGAACTGAACTCCTTCGGCGATTTCAGCTGAAAGATGACCGGGGCGCGCTGCGCCCCGGTTTGCGCTTGGGGCATCGTGCGCCGGTGCGGCCAGGATTCAACTCTGCCGGCACCCCCAGTGCTGCTAAGCTTTACGCCCATGCCTGCGCGTGAACTCATGAGCCCCGTCGAACCCGCACCTGCCACCGACCGGTGGGAGCTGGCGTCGAGCACGCCCATCTGCCTGGTCGGCATGATGGGCTGCGGCAAGTCGACCGTCGGCCGCCGCCTCGCCATGCTGCTGGGCCGCGCCTTCATCGACGCCGACCGCGAGCTCGAATTGCGATGCGGAGTGCCGGTGTCGACTATCTTCGAGCTGGAGGGAGAAGAAGGGTTTCGACGACGCGAGTCGCAGCTGATCGATGAACTCACCCGCCGCGCGAACATCGTCCTGGCTACCGGTGGCGGAGCGGTCACCGTGGCCGGCAACCGCGAATGCCTTCACCAGCGCTGCTTCGTGGTGTATCTGCAGGCCGGGCCGGCCGAGCTGTGGCATCGCCTGCGCAACGACCGCGTGCGGCCGCTGCTGCAGACCGCTGATCCCCGTGCCCGCATCACTGAACTGGTCAACCTTCGCGATCCGATGTACCGCGAAACCGCGCATCGCGTGGTCCGCACCGGACGCCATCCGGTCGAACGGACCGCGCTCGACATCCTGGCGGCGCTGCCGCAGGCAAGCCTGCGCCCCGACCCACGCCCCGACCCACGCCCCGACCCCAATCCATGAGATCGATCCAGGTTTCCCTCGCCGAACGCAGTTACCCCATCCTGGTTGGCGCCGGCCTTCTCGGCAATTGCGATCCCTTGCGTGCGCTGGCCGCCGGGCGCCAGGTCGCGATCGTCACCGACGTCGTCGTCGGTCCGCTCTATGCGCAGGCCCTGCGTGGCGGGCTGGGGACCGATCCCGCCAAGCAGATCACAGTGACCCTGCCGTCAGGCGAAACTAACAAGACCTGGGACAGCCTGAACCGCATCTTCGACGCGTTGCTCGAGGCACGCTTTGACCGAGCCTGCCTGATCGTGGCATTGGGCGGCGGCGTGGTTGGTGACATGGCGGGCTTCGCGGCAGCGGTCTATCAGCGCGGCGTCGATTTTGTCCAAATTCCGACCACGCTGCTGGCTCAGGTCGATTCTTCGGTGGGCGGCAAGACCGCGATCAATCACCCGGCCGGCAAGAACATGATCGGGTCCTTCCACCAGCCGCGTCTGGTGGTGGCCGATCTCGACACCCTGCGCAGCCTGCCGCCGCGTGAGTTGTCAGCCGGTTTGGCCGAGGTCATCAAACACGGTGCGATCGCCGACGCGGTGTATCTGGCCGCAATCGATCGCGACATGCCGGCGTTGCGCGCTTGCGAACAGAGCGTCATGGCCGAGGCCGTGGTGCGCAGCTGCGAGATCAAGGCCGATGTCGTGGCGCGTGATGAACGCGAAGGCGGCGTGCGCGCCATCCTGAACTTCGGCCATACCTTCGGCCACGCCATCGAAGCCGGTCTGGGCTTCGGCGAGTGGCTGCATGGCGAAGCGGTGGGCGCAGGCATGGTCCAGGCAGCCGACCTGTCCTGCCGGCTGGGGTCCTTGTTGCGTGCCGACGCGCAAGCCCTCACGGGGGTCATCGAACGCGCGGGCCTGCCAATCGGCGCGCCTGTCTGGTCCTACGAGCGCTGGCTCGACCTGATGAGTGTGGACAAGAAGGCCGAGCAGGGGGCGCCGCGTTTCGTGGTGCTCGACGGAATCGGTCACGCCAGTCTGCGCCGCGTGCCAGACGTGCTGCTGCGCGAGACCTTGGCGGGTGGTCGGAGTTGACGCCTGCCCGCGTGAGCTCCCGGCCGGGCTGCAGCGAAGGCGCGAACGGGCTGGCGTACGTGTGCAGCTAGCGCCATTCGCCGCCCGCGCGTCGGCCAGCCGCGGCCGGCGCTACCCAGAGCCATCGGCGGCGCCGCGCACCGAATTTCAGCGCGATCGCGACCGGATCGTGCACTGCACCGCGTTTCGCCGTCTCGAATACAAGACCCAGGTCTTCGTGAATCATGAGGGCGATCTGTTTCGCACGCGCCTGACGCATTCGATCGAGGTGGCGCAGATCGCGCGGTCGATCGCGCGGCGCCTCGCGCTCGACGAAGATCTGATCGAAGCGATCGCGCTGGCCCACGATCTGGGCCATACCCCCTTCGGTCATGCCGGGCAGGATGCGCTTGCTCGATGCATGGCGCCCTGGGGCGGCTTCGAGCACAACCTGCAGTCATTGCGCGTGGTCGACGAACTCGAACAGCGCTACGGTGCATTCGATGGCTTGAACCTGTGCTTCGAAACACGCGAAGGAATTCTCAAGCACTGCTCGGTGCTCGACGCCCGCGACCTCGGCGCACTTGGTGAACGGTTCATCGCGCGTCGTCAGCCGTCGCTGGAAGCGCAGCTGGCCAACCTCGCCGATGAAATCGCCTACGATCATCACGACATCGACGATGGCCTGCGTTCGGGTCTGATCGGCCTGGCCGACCTGGAGGCGATCGATCTGTTCGCAACGCAGGTGCGGGCGGTGCGCGCGATTTTCCCCGGGCTGGCCGAACGGCGGCTGGTGCATGAGGTCCTGCGGCGCATGATCAACGAGCGCATCGAAGACCTGCTCGCTCAGACACAAGCGCGGCTTGGTGCGGCCGCCCCGCGCGATATCGAAGATGTCAGGTCGGGCGCGGCGCTGGCGGCATTTTCTGCCCCGATGCTCTTGCGGGTCCGGCCGTTGAAGAAGTTCCTGCATGACCGCCTGTACCGGCACGCGCGCGTGGTGGCAGTGATGGACGAGGCGCGCCAGCTTGTGTGCGAACTGTTCAACCGGTTTTTGGCGGAGCCTGCGCTGCTGCCCGCCGAACATCGGATTCGAAACGAGATGATTGGCCCGCGCGCGGTGTCGGATTATATTGCTGGCATGACCGATCGTTTCGCGATTCGAGAATTCCTGCGGCTAGCAGGAGACGGCGATGCGGCCCGTTTGCTGATGGCTTCGCCGCTGGCGGCGGGTGCTCTGGCGGCGCATCAAGTGTCTGCGATCTGAATTTCAGGAGGTTTTCCATGGTTCCGACACGCTCGGTGGCCGCGCTGCTCAACCTTGGGCACGCGATCGACCACATGTTTCTGCTGATCTTCGCGACCGCCGTGACCACCATCGCAACCGATTTCGGCCTGTCGCGCTGGGAAGACCTGATGCCGTTCGGGGCGGGCGCTTTTCTGCTGTTCGGGCTGGGCTCACTGCCGGCCGGGCGCCTGGGCGACCTGTGGGGACGCCGCGCAATGATGGTGCTTTTCTTCTTCGGGATGGGCGCGTCGGCGCTGCTGATCGCGACCACCCAGGGCCCATGGTCGATGGCTGTCGCGCTGACGATAATGGGTGCGTTTTCGTCGATCTACCACCCGGTGGGTATTCCGATGCTGGTCCAGGGCGCGCGCAACCCCGGTGCAACCATCGGCTTCAACGGCCTGGTCGGCAATCTGGGCATCGCCGTAGCCGCGCTGTTGACCGGGTTCCTGGTGAAGTACTTCGGCTGGCGTCTGGCGTTTGTGCTGCCGGGGCTGCTGTCCCTGGGCGCGGGTCTGGTCTTCATGAGCGTGGCGCCGCGTGAAAGCGAGCCCCCGTCCAAGCGCAGCGCCAAGGTGGTGACGCTGCCGCGCGCGGTCATGATGCGGATCGTTTTCATCATGACCGCCACGGCCGTGACGGGCAGTCTGCTGTTCAATTTCACCACCAACGGCAACGGGCAGCTGCTGCGGGAACGCTTCACCGGCATCATCGAAGACCCGGCCACGCTGGGCCTGATGCTGGCGGCGGTTTATGCAGTCGCCTCGCTGGCGCAGATCGTGGTGGGCCGGCTGATCGATCGGTATCCGCTCAAGCGGATCTACGTCGGCGTGGTGCTGCTGCAGGCGCCGCTGCTCCTGCTCGCGGCGAACGCTCAGGGCTGGTGGCTGTTCTGTCTGCAGATCGCCATCATGGTCTCGATCTTCGGCGCGATTCCGTTCACCGATGCAATGGTCGTGCGCTATGTTGATGACCGGATGCGGTCGCGCGTCTCGGGCATCCGGATCGCGGTGTCTTTCGGGGTGAGTTCGCTGGCCGTCTGGGCGCTCGGTCCGATCGTGAAGGCCAATGGATTCCAATGGCTGATCCTGCTGATGGCGGGCATCGCGGTGGTGACCCTGTCGTTCGCGATGCTGCTGCCCGATGCCCGCCAGACCTCACCACAACAAGTCAAGCCGGAAACGGCCTGAGCACCGTGGAGAAATCGATTGCCGATCTATGAATTGCGTACCTACCAGGTGACGGCGCGCCTTCTGGGCGAATCTGTACGCCGATGAAGCCTTCATGGCCTTTGCCCGCAAGCTTCGGCCGCTGCTGGTGGCGCAGAGCAACAAGCTGATGATGGCCTCGCCCTGGGGGCCGCACCCCTGACTCAGCCGGCCGGCAGCAAGACGGCGCGCCCCGGGAACTTGCCCTCGTGCAGCTTGTGGATGACGTCGTTGACCTGGTCCAGCGGCAGCGTCTTGACCGGCAGTGGTGGCAGGACACCGGTATTGGCCAGCGCGATCAGTTCGCGCAG
>JAYVOV010000489.1:0-4520 GCA_043757735.1 Burkholderiaceae bacterium | reverse complement strand
CACGCCGTGACGAACCGCTTCAGCGCGCTTCGATCTCGACGAACACCACCTCGTGGTCGCTGCCATTGACCACATTGTGCTCGACCCCGGCATCGCGGTAATAGCTCTGGCCGGCCACCAGCGGCGCCTGGCGCTCGCCTTCGGGGGTCTCGAGCAGCAGGACACCATTCGTCATGGGGACGACGACGTAGTCGTGGCCATGACGATGCCAGCCGGTCTCGGCGCCCGGCGCGAAGCGCCATTCAGTCACGATCATCCGGTGATTGGACACTTGCACGGTGGGTACTGCCTGAGGACGCGCCATGGAGGCTCCAGCGGAAAAAGCGGTAGTGAGTTCAAGCTGACCGGTGCCGGCCGGGTTCAACCCTTGCCTGGCTGCGCCGATGGCGTGCCGGCCGGCTTCAGGGCGCCACAGTCGGGGCTGATCCAGCGTCCCGATTGCTCCATTCGGAAGGGCTTGCCCGCCATCTTGGGGTCGGTCATCTCGAAGAAACCCTTGTAGGCGTCACTGCCGACCATCGCGAATTCGCCCTTGCCTTTGCGACCGTCTTTGCACGACATCTCGAAACTGCCGCCGTTGCCAGACCATTGGGTTTTGGTGCTGCAACCCGGCTCTTCATTGACCGGTCCACGCTGCTTTAGCGAGTCAGCGGTGTGGCAGACGCGCACCAGGCCGCCAGGCGCCATGGCCGCGCCCTTCTGGCCCATCATTTTTTCCATCTGCGCACGCTGATCGGGCGGCATCGCGGCCATCTCCTGCTGGAGCTGCTTCATCGCCGCTTCGATTTCGGCGTTTTTCATCTGCATCTCCCAGAGGCCAGGTTTGAGCGCCGGCTGGGCAAGCGCGGCTACGCCAGCCGCGCCGAGCAGAAACGCCGCGCCGAGACGGACAAGGGAGTGGACGAAAATACGGGCAAAGAGACGGGCTGGCTGAACACGCAAGACCCCGCTGCTCAGGGCAGCGGCACGCGCGCCGGGCGAAAAATGGCGGGTTGGCATTGGACTGATCCTCCTGAGACCCATTGTGCGCCAACCGGGGCGGCGTTCGGCAAGCAAGAGCCGCTGGAAGGCACCCGTTCACCGCGCCCCTCCGCCGACACTGCGGCTGACGCTGCCGACGCCGCCGCTCCGAAAATGCCTTAGACGGGATCCCAGCTGAACACGTCAGCGGAACGATCGAGTTTGTAAAACGAAGCTCGCAGCGCCGGGATGGCGTGGTCGGCGACGGTCTGCGGCGTCCAGCCATCACCGCGATGAACCGAGCGGATGGGGCGGCTTTGACCCATCAGGAATATCTCATTGGCGCGCACACCGAAGATCTGCCCGGTGACTTCGGCCGATGCGTCGCTGGACAGGTAAACCGCCATCGGCGCGATCATCCGGGTTTCCATCATCTTGATCTTCTCGACCCGCGCTGCCTCCTCGGGTGTCCCGGTGGGGATAGTGCCGATCAGGCGGCTCCAGGCGAACGGCGAGATGCAGTTGGAGGTGACGCCGTAGCGCTGCATGTCGAGTGCGATCGACTTGGACAGACCCACGATGCCCAGCTTGGCTGCGGCGTAGTTGGCCTGACCGAAATTGCCGACCAGACCCGACGTGGACGTCATGTGGATGAAGCGCCCGCGTCCTTCGCTGCGATAGATGGGGGCGACCGCGCGCGACATGTAGAAGCTGCCGTGGAGATGGACGTCGATCACGGCGTGCCACTCCTCCACCGACATCTGGTGGAAGATGCGATCGCGCAGGATGCCGGCGTTGTTGACCACCGAATGCACCGTGCCGAAGTTGTCGACCGCACACTGGATGATGCGGTTGGCACCTTCCCAGGAGGCAACGCTGTCGGCATTGGCGACCGCTTTGCCGCCGGCTGCACGGATTTCATTGACGACCTGCTGCGCGGGCGTGGCATCGACGCCTTCGCCGGCGGCGCTGCCGCCGACGTCGTTGACCACGACGCTGGCACCCTGCGCCGCCATCATGAGAGCGAAATCGCGCCCGATACCGCGACCGGCGCCGGTCACGATCACTGATTTTCCATCGAGCATACCCATGGTTTTTTCTCCGGTTGGTTGAGTGTCTTGCCGCTGCGCCGACTGGCGCTCAGCGGCCGATGAACTTTGGTTTGCGCTTCTCATTGAAGGCCAGCACGCCTTCATGACGGTCTTGCGTATCGACGAGGTAATCGTAGGCCTCGGCCTCGAAACGCAGCGCCGTCTGCAGTTCCATCTGCATGCCAAAGCGCACCGACTTCTTGGCCTGGCGGATCGACAGCGGCGCGTTGCCGGCGATAGTGGTGGCCACCTCGAGCACGGTCGGCAGCAGCGCCGCGGGTTCGCACAGGGCATTGAGGACGCCCCATTCAAACGCCTGGGGCGCGGTGAACGGTCTGCCGGTGAGCAGGATCTCGCGTGCACGCCGTTCGCCGACCGCACGCGGCAGCAGCTGGGTACCGCCAGCGCCCGGCATGATGCCCAGCGTAACTTCGGTGAGCGCGAAACGCGCGCCGGGCACCGCATAAGCAAAGTCGCAGGCCAGCATGAGTTCGAACCCGCCGGCGAAGGCATGGCCGTTGACGGCCGCCAGCATCGGCAGCGGGGAATCGAGCATGGCGCGGTACTCGCGCTCGATGAGTTTGTGCTGATGCCGCCAGACCTCGGCAGTCATGCCGTTGCGTTCCTTGAGGTCGCCACCTGCGCTGAACGCCTGATCGCCAGCACCGGTGACGACCACGCAGCGCACCACTCCGGGCTCAGCCTCGAGGTGAGTCCAGAGATCGAGCAGGTCCTGCCACATCTGCGTGTTCAAGGCATTGCGGACCTCGGGACGGTCGAGCGTGACCACGAGCACATGCTGGCCGTGCAGCTCGGTACGCAGGGTTTCAAAGCGAAAGGGCAAAGCGCTACTGGACATCAGGGGTTCTCCTCGAGCAATTTTCTCACAGACACACAACCCTCAAGGTTCAACTCTCAAAACAATGGTTCGGATCGCATCGACCGTCGTCATGATGTCGGCACGGCTGACATCGAGATGGGTGACTGCCCGGATCAGGTTGTCGCCGAAGGCCCCCATCTGCACCCCCAGCGCAGCCAGTTCAGCAACGATATAGGGAGCCTGCAGGCTGGTCGCGGCCACATCGAAGAAAACGATATTGGTCTCGACCGTGGCGGGGTCGACATGAATGCCGGGAATTTCAGCCAAAGAAACTGCCAGCAACTTGGCGTTGGCATGGTCTTCGGCCAGGCGCTCGACGTGGTGGTCGAGCGCGTGCAAGGCAGCGGCCGCCAGGATGCCCGACTGCCGCATGGCGCCGCCCCAGCGCTGCTTCAGGCGCCAGGCCTGCGCGATGAAATCGCGGCTTCCGGCCAGCATGGCGCCGACCGGACAGCCCAGACCTTTGGAGAAGTCGATCCAGACAGAGTCGAAACCAAACGCCTGAACTCTTGCAGCCACACCGCTGGCGACCACCGCGTTCATCAGGCGCGCGCCATCCATGTGGGCAGCCAGTCCTTGACCGTGTGCACTGGCCAGCACCTCGCGCAGCAGCGGCACTGGCCAGATCCGTCCCCCTGCAGTATTGGCGGTCTGCTCGACCGCGACCAGGCGGGTGCGGGCGAAATATCGGCTGTCGGCACGCACGGAACTTCGCACCGCGGCGCCGTCGAAAGTGCCGGGCACACCGCCCGCGGCGGCAGCCACCGGGCGCAGCATGACGCCAGCCAGCGCGGCCGGTCCGCCACCTTCGTAGTTGATGATGTGCGAACCTGCTTCGGCAATCACCTCGTCGCCAGGACGGCAATGAACCGCGATTGCAATTTCGTTGCACATCGTGCCGGAAGGCAGGAACACCGCGTCCTCCTTGCCCAGCAAGTCACAGATCCGGTCGCGCAACCGGTTGGTGGTGGGGTCTTCAAATTTCTGCTCGTCGCCGACTTCGGCGTTGGCGATCGCCTGGCGCATGGCGGGCGTGGGTTTGGACTTGGTGTCGCTGAACAGATCAATCATCGGCTGCTCCGGTGAACGTGGCCGCGGCGCGGCCGAGGCGGTCGTGAATCGCGTCCCAGCCGGGCCCGGCAGGGGGTGCCTCGACGAGGATGCGATCGACTCCCATGGTATCGAGTGATCGCAGGGTGTCGTAAAGAGCGTGGGCATAGTCGCCTGAATCGGTCGGTGCCTGAACCCATCTAGCGACTGGCACCCGTGTCGCTGGCACCCGTGTCGCTGCGACTCTTGTCGCCGACCAGACCGCGACGCCAAACCCGGCCGCATTCAGGGCGGCCAGGCGCGCCGGGAGCTCGGCCGCAGGCACGAGTTCGAGCGGAGTGCGGGGCGCGTAGTGCGCCGCCAGCGTGCCAGAAGCGCGCGGCGCCTGTGCGTCGCGCGCGTGCAGCGCCAACCCGAGGACCCGTTCGATGGCGACGGCATCGACCCCACCGGGACGCAGCAGCACGCTCGCAGGACGTGACAGATCCACGATGGTGGATTCGAGTCCGACCTGGCATTCGCCACCGTCGAGGATCAAC
>JAYVOV010000488.1:0-4526 GCA_043757735.1 Burkholderiaceae bacterium | reverse complement strand
TCGCCGGCGGCGAACAGATTGGGGCTGGCCTGGTCGTTGAATCGCACGCGCGCCTGCGCGTCGATCTTCACGCCAAGGTAGGTGAACGTGATGCCGGGCCGCAGCGCGAAGCCTGAAAACGGCGGCGTGTCGATCGGCAGCGCCCAATGGGTCTTGGGCGGCGTCAGGCCTTCGGTGTGGCAATCGTCAAGCACGGCGTGATCGAAATGGCCGACCTGGCAAGCCCGGTTGAAGGCCTCGACGGTGGCCAGCACGCGGTCGCGCGGCAGCGCCAGCTGGTCGGCCAGCTGTTCGATGCTGTCGGCCTGCTCCCCCGGAAACACCGGCGGCATGAACCGGCCAGCCGCCTTGGCGTCGATGATCGAAAAAGCGATCTGATCAGGCTGCTGCGCCACCAGCCGGCCCCAGATTGCGTAGCGCTTGGGCCAGAAGTCTTCCCCCTCGTCGTAGAAGCGGTCGCCGGCGCGATTGACGACCAGCCCCAGCGAAACACAGTCGACGCGGGTGCAGATGCCGCCATCGAACTTCGGTGCCCTGGCATCGATGGCCACCGCGTGGCATTGCGTGGGGTCGCCGATCTGATCGGCCCCGGCCTGCAGCAGCGCCCGCAGCACCACACCCATGTTGAAGCGGGTGCCGCGAATCAGGAAGTTGTCGGCCGGCGGGCCCCAGGCTTCGCGAAGCCATTCCAGATTGGACTCGAAACCGCCACTGGCAATGACGCAGGCGCGCGCCGAGATGAACTCGCCGTTGCACTCGACCCCCTCGAAGACGCCGTCGCGAACCCGCAGCGCGGTCACCGGCGAGTCATAGCGGATCTGCACACCCAGTCCCTGGGCACTGCGATAGTAGGCATTGAGCAGCGCCTTGCCGCCGCCCAGGAAAAACGCGTTGGTGCGGCTCAAATGCAGCGTGCCCGACAACGAAGCCTGGAACCGCACACCGTGATGGCGCATCCAGTCGCGACACTGCGAAGACTCCCGAATGGCCAGGCGCGCCAGCGGCTCATCGGTGAGGCCGCCCGTCACTTTGAGCAGATCCTGCCAGTACTCGTCTTCCGGGTATGCCTCGGTGAGCACATCCTGAGGCGCGTCGTGCATGCAACGCAGATTGCGCGTATGCATCGAGTTGCCGCCGCGCCATTCGCGGGGCGCGGACTCCAGCACCAGCACGCTGGCGCCCGCCTCTCTGGCCATCAATGCGGCGCAAAACGCGGCATTGCCCCCGCCCACCACCAGCACATCCACCTTGTTGGTCATCTAAAAACCCGTTTGAATTGAAACCGGCCCGCGCCGGCGCGCTGCAGCGTTCATTGCTGTGTCAAGTTTCGCGACGTACGATCAGTCGGGCTTGATCGATGCGCGCTTGACGATGTCTTTCCAGATCTTCTGTTCACTCGCAATGAATTCGACGAAATCCTTTGAAGACCCACCGCCCCCGACCGCATTGTCGCTGGCGAACCGCGCGGTCACCGACGACGACTTGAGGGCCTTGTAGCACTCTTCCTGCAGCCGATTGACGATATCGGCCGGCGTGCCGGCAGGCGCGAGCACGCCATACCACTGCGAGGTCTCGAAGTCCTTGAAGCCCATTTCAGCGACCGTGGGCACATCGGGCAGCGCCTCGATGCGCCGGGCCGTGCCGACCGCGATGGCGCGCAGCTTGCCGCTCTTGATGAACGGGGCGAGCGCCGGCAGTCCGGCCGAACTGGCCTGCGTGCGCCCGGCGATGAGATCGGTGAGTTGCGGCCCGGTGCCGCGGTACGGAATGTGGGTGATGAACATGCCGGTGACGAGCTTCAGGTATTCCATCGCAAGATGGCCGGCGCTGGCGTTGCCCGCCGAGCCGTAGTTGAGCTTGCCCGGATTCTTTCTGGCGTAGGCCACGAACTCACGAAAATCACGTGCCGGCACATCCGGGTGGATCACGAACACATTGGGCACCTTGGCCAGCAGAGTCACCGCAATGAAATCGCGATTGGCATCGTAGGGCGGGTTGCTGAGCATGTACGGGTTGACCGCCAGCGTGCCGACATGGCCCAGGATGATCGTGTGGCCATCGGGCGCTGCCTTGGCCACCTCGGCCATCGCGACCGTGCCGGCACCACCGGGCTTGTTCTCGACGAACACCGAAACCCCCAGCTGCCGGGTCAATTCGACGGCCACCGAGCGGGCAACGATCTCGGACGTGCCCCCGGGTGCGAAGGGCACGACAAAGCGGATCGGACGCGCGGGCCAGCCGGCTTGCGCGCGTGCTGCGGGCGTCATCGGGGCCGCGGCTGCGCCGGCCAGCCAGGCCAGCGCGCCGCGCCGTGTGATTGTGGATTTCAAATTCAGTCTCCGGGTGTTTTCGCCGATCTGCGCCGGCACAACGCAAGGGCCCGCCCTGCCGCAGCCGCGCAATCCCGCACGCGGGCTCGACATGATCCCACGAGCCCCGACGTTACACTTCTGGCTGCACCACCGTACAGGCGTGAACGTTGGCTGCGCAGCGCAACGACAACGCCAGAATCGGATCCAGATCTGAACCTGATTGAGATATCCGAGCCGGCCTGAGCAGCCGACCTCGCGGTAAAGTGGGCCCAACCATCCCCGAAAGGCTGCCGCAGTGTCCGAAGCCATCACGATACCCATGCCTGTCACAGTGGTCGGCGGCTACCTGGGCGCCGGCAAGACAACGCTGCTCAACCGCTGGCTGCGGCGGGCGCAGGCCGCCGGCCAGCGGGTCGCGGTCCTGGTCAATGATTTCGGCGAAGTCGGCATCGACGCGGATCTCATCCTGGCGCGCCGCGACGATGTCCTCGAACTTGCTGGCGGCTGTGTCTGCTGCAGCTTCGGCAGCGACCTCATCGGCGCGCTGCTGCAGTTGCGGGCGCGCGATCCCGCGCCCGATCAGGTGCTGATCGAAACCAGCGGCGTGGCCCTGCCAGGCGCCGTCGCGCGCAGCGCGAAGCTCGCGCCCGACACCACCCTGGGTCCGGTGATCGTGGCGGCCGATATCCTCACCATCCTCGAACGCGCGCAGGACCGTTTTGTCGGCGACACCATCACCCGGCAACTGGCGCAGGCCGACCGCATAGTGCTCACGCGGGTCGATGTGGCCTCGCCACAGCGTGTGGCGCAGGTGCGCGACTGGCTCGCCCGCACGGTTCCGATGGCCCAGGTTTCGAACGCCGACGACGACTTCGATCCGTTCACGCTGCCGGCCGGCGCAGCCATGACCGAGCACGGCACGCGCCGCTTCACCGCACGGCCGGGCCTGGTGCGCGGGCGCCCTCGGCGCATCGCGGCAATGACGCCGCCACGCGCCGAACAACTCTTCGAGAGCCTCTCGGGCCGGTTCGATCCAGGCGTCGACGTGGCCGCGCTTGCAGGCGCACTGCTGGATCCGCAACTCGGTCTGGAGCGCGCCAAGGGCCTGCTGACCGACCCGCAGTCCCAGTTGTGGGCGATCCAGTTCGCCGGTGGCCGACTGAGCCTCACCGTGCATGAAACCGGGCCGCGCGATGCGCACCTCGACCGACTGGTCTGCATCGGCTTGCGGTCAAGATTCGATCGCAGCGCGGTGCTGCGCCTGTTCGAAAAGTTCGGCGGCTCGCCGATCGGCCAGGCGCGCTAGTAGCCTCCACCCAAAAAGGACACCCGCATGGGCATCGCCTCTTCAGCTCGTCGCCGCGCGCGCGACCAAAGCCATTGTGGAAGACGAGAACCGGCTGGTGAGCGGCTTCGAAAAAATGGGCAAGACAGTGGTCAAGGTAGACCGCCGGCCGTTCCAGGCCGCGGTGGCCAAAGACCTCGTCGCACCCGGCGCGCCCCTGCGCAAGGATGTATTCGATCGCCTGCAGGCGATCACGTAACTCGCCAGCCCGCGTGGGGCGCCAGTCCCGCGCGCACCACGCCAGCGCGCCCCGTGCGTGCTGCCTCCCGCCCTGCCAACCCGGTGTATCCCATGACCGTCCTGCGCACACCCGCCGTCCTCGCCCACCAGCACGGTGGGCCTGAAGTCCTCCAGTTCACCGAGATTGACGTCGCCGAACCAGGGCCTGGCGAATTGCGCGTGGTGCAAAAGGCGATCGGCCTGAACTACGCGGATGTCTATCAGCGGCAGGGCGCGCACGGCCCGCACGGCGCCACGCAATTTCCGGTGCTGCTCGGCTCCCAGGGCGCCGGCGTCGTCGAATCGATCGGCCCTGATGTTCACGACTTCCGTCCGGGGCAGGAAGTCATGTACATCCATCCCGGCGCCTATGCCGGTGTGCGCCTGGTGCCAGCGCAGCGCACGCTGCCGGTTCTCGATGGCCTTTCGATGGAAACCGCCGCCGCCACGCTGCTGCGCGGCATGACGGCCGAATACCTGCTGCATCGGCTGTATCCGGTTCGCCCGGGCGAGAGGGTTCTGGTGCACGCCGCGGCCGGCGGCATGGGCCTGATCCTGTCGGCCTGGGCGCGCGCGCTTGGCGCGCAGGTGATCGGCACCGTCGGCTCGCCAGAAAAATGCGCGATCGCGCTCGCCCACGGCTGCCATGC
>JAYVOV010000487.1:0-17186 GCA_043757735.1 Burkholderiaceae bacterium | reverse complement strand
GGGGGGGGTGCGTCCCCGAAGCGTCGCGAGCGGGCGGGAGCCAAGCGCTGTATCAGACCCAGGCCTGCAGCACGTAGTCATAAACCGCCTGCCCGTTCATCATGTCGACGCGCTGATGGCCGATGCGAAAGCCCGGCGGGCCACGCAGCAGCGTGTGCCGGTAGGTACCGCCGAAGTGCCTGACCGTGTCGCGGCGCAGCTCCATCATCTGGAAGCGCGAACAGACTTCAACACGATCTGGCGACACAGCCTCGATCACGACATTGCCGACCAGGTGGCTGGTGGCCCACATCGGCGCCTGCGACCAGGCATTCGGGTGGGTGAGACGGCCCATTCGGATTTCCATGATCAGCTTGTCTTCAGCGAAGATCGAGGGTTGACCGGCCCAGTCGGTCTGTTCGAGGGCGATCGGCATCCAGTAGATGCCGTCGTCGGCGAACAGGTCGATCCACTGCTGCCAGCACTTCGCATCCAACAGCGCCGCCTGCCGATACAGCAGGTTCTCGACGTCACGCTGGAGATCGCCGGTGCTGGCGGGCAGCGCCGGCACGTATTGCGTGCCCTGCGCTGCCCGACGCCCGCGCCCGGTGTGATCGGGGGCGATCGACTCGGCCCCGGTCATCGATTCGATTGCGTTGATCACAACGCCGCCATCGAGAGCCTTGCCGACAGTGCCGACAGCCGTGCCAGCGGTTTTGTTCGAATTGCTCATGGCTGGATTCCCGTCACTTCGAGTCGGCGAGATAGGCGGACCAGGCGCGGAACTGATTGCGCATGACGACCTCCGAAGTGCCGTTGTTCGACATCAGCACACCATCGACTTCGGTATCGCCGCCGGCATTGCGGTGCAGGCTTACCCATTCGCCGCCCCTGGACTTCAGACCCCACTGCGCTTTGGTCCAGTTTTCGAGGTCGTCGGCGTTGATCGGCGTGGCTGGGGAGTTCACCAGATTGAAGTACCACATCGACCGGCGATAGATGGCCTCCGGCACACCTTTGAGCCGAAAGTGCCAAATCTCGGACAGCGTCTTGTCGGCCGCAACCGGGCGCAGAACCCGCAACTGCTGCAGCGGCGATTGAACCGACAGATAGGGATACACCAGCACATGGTGAATATTGCGCGACAGGTACTCCTCGGCCTTCGCTTCACCGTAGGCCTGCTTGAGCAGCGCCTCGTGGGCCAGCGTGTCGGGATCGGTCGGGCGCAGACCCATGTAGCCCTTCAGGATGCCGTGACCATGCGGAAAGTTGACCGTCTGCACCGAGTCCCATTGATCGAAGCTCGAGGCGAAAGCCGACAGGTAGTGGAAATGCAACGGCGGCGTACCGCCGGCGTTCTTCATCCGCTGTTCGACCCGGCGGGCCGGCACGCCGGTGGACTGATGAGTGACCGAGGGATGCAGCGCGTCGAGCTGGTTCTCCATGAAGAATTTCCAGTTCGAGTGCTGCATCACCCGATGGCAATACGGCACAACCTCGACTTCGCCGACCGGCGAGCGATCGCACATGTCGTCGAAGGCGACTTTCGCATCGCCCAGGAATTCGAGCAGCCCCGGACCATCAGGCGAAAGACTCGCGAACACGAAGCCGCGATAGCTGTCGACCCTGGCGGCAGTCTTGACATTGCAGTCGGGGTTGTCGCGCGTGAGGCGAGTGCCTTCGTAGCCCTTGGCCAGCGGCAGCGCCCGCAGGCGACCGTCGAGGTGAAACGACCAGGCATGATAGGAGCACACAAACCCGGTGCCGGTATTGCCGCTCTGATTGCCGCAGAGCTGCACACCGCGATGCGGGCAGCGGTTGTGCAGCACGCGGATGGCGCCATTGCGATCGCGGACCATGATCATTGGCTGGCGACCGATATCGACCGTCCAGTAGTCGCCGGGGCCGGGGATCTGGCTTTCGTGGCCGCAATAGACCCAGACCCGTTCGAAGATGCGCTCCATTTCCAGATCGAAAATCGCCGGGTCGGTATACACGCTGCGATGAACACGATCGGGTTCGACCAGGGATTGCGGATTCATGGCACGGTCTCTGAGGAAAATACACGCTCGGATCTTAGACCGCCGAGCGATACATTCCCATCGTACTACGCAGAGGTTCCTGAGAACCGGTCGGCTTTCACCTGGATTCCCGCCTGCTCCCGATCCCAGGTGTCGGCCGTCACACCTTGCTGGCGCAACTCGTGTTTCATCACTTTGCTGCTCGGCGTTTTGGGCAGTTCAGGCAGAATCCGCACATAGCGCGGCACCATGAAATGCGCCATCCGCGCGCGCAGGAATTCGAGCAGCGCAGCCGGATCGATGCTCTGACCGGCTACCGGCGCCACGACCACCAGCACGTCTTCTTCGCTCAATTCGTTGGGCACCCCCAGCGCGGCCACTTCGCGCACGGCCGGATGGGCCTGCACTTCGGCCTCGACCTCGAACGACGAGATGTTTTCGCCCCGTCGGCGTATTGCGTCCTTCTTCCGATCGACGAAGTAGTAGTACCCCTGGCTGTCCATCCGGAAGGCGTCGCCGGTGTGGAACCAGCCGTTGCGCCAGGCGGCGGCGGTGGCCAATGGATTTTTGTAGTAACCGCTGTTCATGCCCCAGGGGCGATCGGTGCGAACGATCATCTCGCCGACTGTGCCGATCGGCACCTCGCAGTCGTGGTCGTCGACCAGCCGGACGTCGACCCCTTCGCGCTTGCGTCCGCAGGTGCCGCGAACGCCTGGATTGGCCTCGGAAATGATCGGCGTCGAGATCTCGGTCATGTTGAAGATGGTGAAAACCTCGCAGCCGAAACGAGCCGAGAACGCCGCGATGTTGCCCGCCAGCGGCACCATGAACACCAGCCGCAACGGGGTGTCGGCATCGTCGGCGCACGGCGCCATCTTTTCGAGAAAACTGGCCATCACACCGAGCAGAAAGGTGGCTGTGGCACCGGTGGATCGCACCGTGCTCAGAAAGGTCGCGGTATCGAACCGATCGACGAACGACACCGACCCGCCGCGCACGAACATCACGAACAGCACGCCCATGCCGCCGATATGGAACATCGGCATGTTCACCAGAAAGCGGTCTTCACTGGTGACGCAGGTCCAGGTCTCAGGCCCGGCATTCGTGTAGATGTGCAGATACGAGGACAACACCCCCTTTGACGGACCGGTGGTGCCCGATGTGTAGATGATCGACTGGGGATCCCAGGCTTCGATCGCACGCGCCGGCGCCGCGAGCGTGCCCTGCGCGGGCAGCAGCACGTCTGCATAAGCGTGGCTGTGCAGGCCCGGGCAGTTGGTCCGGGCACCGACCACCACCGCGGTCGTGAGACCGGACAGGGGCACACCTTCGAGTCGCGCGACCAGATCGGCGTGGACGATCGCCAGCCTGGCATCAGAGTTGTCGATGACGTGGGCCAGCAGCGAACCCTTGTAGGCGGTGTTGATCGGCACGAACACCGCGCCCAGATAGTTGATCGCGAAGAACACCCGGAGGTGTTCACGCCCGTTCGGCAGCCAGACCAGCACATGCTCGCCCTGCGCGACGCCAAGCTGCTGCAGACCGAGCGCCGTCTGAACCACCAGGGTGCGGAACTGGCGGTACGTCCATTGTTCGCCGTTGTCAGCGAACTTCACGAAAACCTTGTCGGGGCACTCACGATTCCAGCGCTCCATCAGCGCCCGCGTCACCACACGATCGCGCGGCGGAATGCGCGGATCGCTGATGGCCACGCCGGCCGGTTCGGGCAGCACCTCGAAGGGCATCGTCATGTGCAAGGTCCTGGTGGTGTGTCGATCGATGCGTCGCGCAGCGCCGGCGGCGGCGGGTTGGATTCAAGCTGATCGCACGCCTCCTTTTGCAGCACGAAACGCTGAATCTTGCCGGTGGAAGTTCGCGGGAAATCGTCCACGAAACGCACGTGACGCGGCACCTTGTAGTCGGCCATCAATGCCCGGCACCGATTCAGCAGGTCGGTACGTTGCATCGATGCGCCTTCGTGCAGCTGCACGAAGGCGTACCCGACCTCACCGAGCCGCCTGTCTGGAACGCCGACCACCACCGCCTGCTTCACTTGCTCGAGACCTTGGATGATCCGTTCGATCTCGGCCGGGTAAGCGTTCGAGCCGCCGACGATGAACATCTCTTTCAGCCGTCCGGTAATTTTCAGGAACCCTGCCTGATCGAACACGCCCAGATCGCCGGAGCAAAACCAGCCGTCAGCTGTAATGGCGTCGGCGGTGGCTTGCGGGTTCCGGTAATAACCCTGCATAACCAGATGGCCGCGCACCCGCACTTCACCCACCTCACCGACCGCAAGCGCCGCGCCGGTGATCGGATCGCAGACCGAAACCTCGAACTCACCGATCGGGCGGCCCTTGTTCTCGCAGAGAATATCCAGCGGACCCTCGAACTCGCTGAACACCGTGGCTGCGGTGGTCTCGGTCATGCCGTACACCGCCTGCAGAGAACGCAGGCCCAGCTCCGCGCGCGCGGCCAGCGCCACGTCGGGGGTTACCGGCGCGCCGCCGATCCACGCCGCCTTCAGGCATGAGACATCGCGCGGATGGCGGCGGATTGCATCCAGGCAATCGATGAAGTGTGTCGGAATGCCGCCGAAGATGGTCACGCGTTCGCGTTCGATGGTGGCCAGCGCCTCGTCGGCCTGCCACTGCGCCAGCGTCACCAGGGTGGTGCCGAACATGATCGTGGGAATGCAGGCAGTGAACGCGCCGGCCACGTGATAAAACGGCATGTGACCGAGGATCACGTCGCCAGGCTCGATGTGCATCACCCGCGCGACGTTGGCAGCATTGCGCATCACCACGTGGCCATGCACCGCGCCCTTCGGATGACCGGTCGTGCCAGACGTGTAAACAATGATGACCGGGTCGTTGTGATCCGCCGGCGGCAGGCGATCGCCCGCGCCCAGTCGTCTGGCGCCTTCTGCGCGCAGTGTCTGCAAGTTGCTGGCGCCAGCCAGCTGTTTGTCGCCCCAGAGCACCACCGCGCGCAGCGCCGGGAGCGGCGCGCACGCCAGGGCGGCCGGCGCCGAGGTGGCGAGTTCGGGCGCGAGTTCTGTGATCATTGCGGCGAAATCGATTCCCCAGAACGCATCCATCGCGATCAGGACCCGTGCGTCCGACTGGCGCAGGATGTACGCCACTTCATCGAGCTTGAAGCGCGTATTGAGCGGCACGAGTACCGCGCCCAGCCGGGTGCAGGCCATCCAGCAGATGACCCAGTCGGGGCAATTGGTCATCCACAGCGCGACCTGATCGCCGCGCCCTACCCCAAGTGCTCGCAGCCCATGAGCGATTTCGTCGGCTGCCCGATCGAGTTCGAAAAAGCTCACCCGCTGCGCCATGCCGATCAGGGCCGTCCGATCAGGGAAGCGTTGTGCGGTCCGGCTCAAGGCCTCGCCGATCGTCAAAGTATTCCAGTCCATCGAACGATGATCGCAGGTTCGTCAACGCCGACCAAACCGGTGCAGATTCCTGGGCCTTGCGGCGGTTGCTAAACGCCCAGAAACCGAGACCAGACGCCGCGGTCGGCGTTCAGTTCGGCAGAGCTGCCGCGCCAGACCACCAGGCCCCGTTCGATGATGACGTGACGGTCGGCGATCCCGATCAGGCGATTCACGTATTTGTCGATCACCAGAATCGTCTGTCCCTCTTCGCGCAGCTGACGCAGACAGCGCCAGATCTCTTCGCGAATCAGCGGCGCCAGGCCTTCAGTGGCTTCATCCAGAATGAGCAGTCGCGGATTGGTCACCAGTGCCCGGCCGATCGCGAGCATCTGCTGCTCGCCGCCAGATAACTGATTGCCGAGGTTTGTCTGCCGCTCGGCCAATCGGGGGAAGAGTTCATACACGCGCGACGGCGTCCACTGGGTGCCGGTTGCACCTCGCCGCGCGGCAAAGGCGGTGAGGTGTTCGTGCACCGAGAGGTTCGGGAATACCTGGCGGCCCTCCGGCACGACGCCGATGCCGCATCGGGCAATGCGGTCTGCGGTCAATCCACGCAGTTCCAGGCCTCCGAACAAGACACTGCCGGCGCGCGCAGGCACGAGGCCCAGGATGGTGCGGATCAGCGTGGTCTTGCCCATGCCGTTGCGACCAAGCAGTCCGACCACTTCACCGGGATTGATGTCGAAGCCGATACCGAAGAGCACCTGGCTGCTGCCGTAGGCGGCCTCCAGCGCGCTCACTGCCAACAGCGGCGCGCTCATGGCGCAGGCGCTCGCTGCAGTTCATCGCCGAGGTAGGCGGTAATGACTTCGGGATCGCGGCGCACCGCCTGCGGCGTGCCCGAGGCAATCACCCGCCCCCCGACCATCACCGACACCCGGTCGGCCAGCCGGAACACCGCATCGACGTCATGCTCGACCAGCAGGATCGTCACCTGGCTGCGCAGGCGCTCGATGAGCGCCACCATGCGCTCGGACTCCTGCGGGCCGGTGCCCGCCAGCGGTTCATCGAGCAGAAGCAGACTCGGGCGGGTGGCCAGCGCCAGGGCAACCTCCAGCGAGCGCTGCTCGCCGTGCGGCAAGGCATCGCAGGGGGTATCAGCTTTGTGTTCGAGATCGACCAGGGCCAGCACCGATCGGGCTTCGTCGATCAGTTCCCGCTCGGCGGCCACCGGGCGCCAGAACGACAGGCTCGAGCCGCTGCGCGCCTGCACGGCCAGCGCGACGTTGTCGAGCACGCTGAATCGATTGAACAGCCGGGTGATCTGGAACGAACGCACCAGGCCACGGCGCACCCGCTGGTGAACTGCCAGCCGGGTGATGTCGCGTCCTTCGAATACGATCTGTCCCTGGTCCGGCCGCAGCGTGCCGGCGATCTGCGCAAGCAGACTGGTCTTGCCCGCGCCGTTGGGCCCAATCAAGGCGTGGATCTCGCCGCGGGCCACGCTCAGACTGAGGTGATCGGTGGCCGCGAGCGCGCCAAACCGTTTGACCAGAACGCGGATCTCCAAAAGAGGCTCGGTCATGCGGGCGCCTGGGGCTTGTCAGCCGCGCGGCTCGCGGCGGGCCAGCAGCCCGACCAGGCCGCGCGGCGCGAACAGCACAACGAGCAGCAGGATCCAGCCCACGTAGAACTGCCAGTGCACGGTGTAGGCAGACACAGACTCTTCGAGGATCAGCAGCGCGGCGGCACCGATCAGGCCGCCCCAGACGGAACTCACGCCGCCCAGGATGACCATGATCATCAGCGTGCCGGACTGGGTCCAGTAGAGCAGGCTCGGGCTCACATAGTTCTGCTGATTGACCATCAGTGCGCCCGCCAACCCACCCACCGCGCCCGCGATCACGAACAGCAGCAGCTTGAAGCGAAAGGTGGGAAAGCCGATCGACTCCGCGCGCACGTCGTCGTCGCGAATCGCCCGAATCGCCCGACCGAACCTTGATGCGATCAGTCTGCGCAGGCCCGCGAGCACCAGCGCAAGAATACCCAGCACGAGAAAATAGAAGGCGGTGTCGTCCTTCAGGTTCACGCCAAGGCCGAAGTCGGATCGCTGAGCGATGTTCAACCCTTCATCGCCACCATAGGCTTTGATGGAATTAGCGAGGTAATAGAGCATCTGCGCGAACGCCAGGGTGATCATGATGAAGTAGACCCCACGCGTGCGCAGCGAGATTGCCCCGATCACCAGCGCCGCTGCGCCCGAGACAAGCATGGCGAGACCAAAGCCCAGCCAGCCGTTGGCCGCGCCTTTCGAGATCAGGACGCCAACGGTGTAGGCGCCCAGGCCGAAGAATGCAGCGTGCCCGAATGAGACGAGTCCGCCATAGCCCAGCAGAAGATTCAGGCTGGTCGCGGCGATCGCATAGATGCCGATCCGGCTCGCGACACTGATGTAGAACTCGGCGTCCAGTGCCCGTGCGCCGAATGGAAACAAGACAGCCGCAGCCAGCAGCAGCCAGGGACCGAGCACCTCGAGGCGAATTCGAGCCGGCTTGGCCATGATCAGCCGCGCGCCGGAAACAGCCCCTCGGGCTTCACGAACAGCACGACCGCCATCAACAGATAGACGATGACAGAAGCAACCGCCGGCCCGGCCGCACTGGCCATCTGCGGCGGCAGAAACTCGCGAAAGAGATGCGGCATCAGTGTGCGGCCCAGCGTATCGACCATGCCCACGAGCAGCGAGCCGACCAGAGCGCCGCGGATTGAACCGATGCCGCCGATCACGATCACCACGAAGGCCAGGATCAGGATGCTCTCGCCCATGCCAACCTGCACCGCAAACAGCGGTCCGAGCATCGCGCCAGCCACTGCGCACAAGGCAGCGCCGACACCGAACACGGCGGTAAAAAGGCGAGGGATATTCACACCCATGACCATTGCCATTTCGCGGTTCGAGGCCCCGGCCCGCACCAGCGCGCCTGTGCGCGTGCGTGCCACCAGCCAGTAAAGCGCGCCGGCCAGCACCAGGCCCACCGCGATGATGACCAGCCGATACGCCGGATACGAAAGGCCCGGCAGGAGTTCGATCGGGCCAGCAAGAACGGGCGGCGCCGACAGCGGCAGGTCGGAACCCCAGATCATCCGCACCGATTCATTGAGGATCAGGATCAACGCGAATGTGGCGAGCACCTGCGAGAGATGGTCCCGCGCATAGAGTGTACGCAGCAGCGTTGCTTCCACCGCCATGCCGAACGCGGCCGTGACGGGCACCGCGAGCAGCACGCCGGCCAGAAAGGAGCCGGTGAGCTCGACCAGCCAGGCCGCCACGAACGCGCCGACCATGTACATCGAGCCATGCGCCAGGTTGATCATGTCCATGATCCCGAACACAAGGGTCAGACCCGCTGCCAGAAGGAACAGCATCAGCCCGAACTGCAGTCCGTTGAGGGACTGCTCGATCAGCAGCAACCCGGACATGGTGGTGCAGCGCTCACTTCATGGCGCAATCCTGGACATACGCATCGCCGTGATTGCGCAATATCGGCTCGCCCAGCGTCTTGTTCACCAGCCGGCCTTGCGCGTCCTTGCCGACCACGCGCAGGTAGTAGTTCTGGATCGGGTAGTGATTGGTGTTGAACTTGAACTCGCCTCTGACTGAAGCAAACCTGGCCGCCTTGAGCGCCTTGCGCACGGCATCTTTGTCGTCCAGTTTTCCCTTGACGTCGCGCACCGCGGCATCGATCAGCAGCGCGGCGTCATAGCCCTGCGAGGCGAACAGCGAGGGCAGCCGCTTGTATTCCTTCTCGAACGCCGCAACGAATTTCTTGTTCGCCGCGTTGTCCAGATCGAGTGCCCAGTGCGCCGCATCGAACAGACCGAGCATCGAATCGCCTACCGGCCGGATGATGTCCTGATCGGAACCGAAGCCCGGCACCAGCAGGGTCGTGTCTTTGGACAGGCCCGCGCCGACGAACTGCTTGATGAAATTGATACCCATGCCCCCGGGCAGGAACACATAGAGCACCTCGGGCTTGGCTGCCCGGATCTCGGCGAGTTCGGCGGAATAATCGAGCTGGCCCAGCTTGGTATAGACCTCGGCTGCGATCTTGCCCTTGAAGAAGCGCTTGAAACCCGACAGGGAATCCTTGCCGGCCTGGTAATTGGGCGCCAGAAGGTAGGCGCTTTGGTAGCCTTTGCGTGTGGCGTGCTGACCCGCGGCCTCGTGGTAGGCATCGTTCGGCCAGGACACCGCGAAGAAGAACGGGTTGCAGTCCTTGCCGGCCAGCGGCGATGGAGCAGCGTTGGGGCTGATGTAGAAGGTCTTGCTCGAAAACGCCTCCGGCACGGCCGCCAGCATGATGTTCGAGAACACCACGCCGGTCATGAAGTCGACCTTGTCGCGTTTGATGTTTTTCTCGAAAAGCTGCTTGCCGACGTCGGGTTTGAACTGGTCGTCGCCAATGATGACCTCGGCCGGCAGGCCCCCGAGCTTGCCACCAGCCATTTTGACGGCCAGCTGGAAGCCGTCGCGGATGTCCACGCCCAGGCCGGCCGATGGGCCCGACAGGGTGCTGACGAAACCGACCTTTACCTTGTCGGCGGCTTGCGCCGGCGCCAGGCTTGCACCCGCTGCCAGGGCCACTGCTGCGGCAACGATCTGACGACGGGCAATGAACAGACGAGCAGAACGCATGCGCTGGACTCCACAATTACTTTGATTGTCAAGTTTGAGTATGACAGCCCGGTCTGAAGCTGACCAGACCGGGCGTTGCCGGCATGCCCTTCGACGTTCATCTGGCGTCAGCCAGATGCCAGGCGACATATCACGCAGGCGAGGCCGAAACTTACCTCAATCGGGCGTACGTTTGCGCCCGAACCACCAAGTCACCCCCGCGACCGCCGCGGCGATCATCCATCCGCGGCTCGCCCAGCGCCCTGTTGCCGTGCCGCGCAAGCGGTTGAACAGCAGCGAGGCCGCCGTGCCCAGATAAGGGTGGCTGCGCAAGAATTGAAACAGCCCCAGAAGCCCGTTTGCCGTATTCGACTGCCCAGAACCCGCCGCCAGTCGTGCGATGCGCTCGAATGGCTCGCGCGCCTGACCGAAACGGTCGAGCGCACGGACCAGTTCAGCGCGTTCGGTGGCGGCGCGCGCCAGCAGCAGTTCCTTGCGCACCGCCAGGGCAAGTGGTTTGTTCATCGCCGCAGGGTATCCAGATCACGCTCGAGTTCGACCAGCGTGCGCTCGAGAAAAATCGGCGCTCGAGCCGCCAATGCGCGCATCCGAATGACGCACCACAGACCGAATGCGCCATACAGGCTCAAGAAAAAAAGCAATGCGGGCACACGCCAGGTGTCCCAGAAGACTACGACGACCAGAAAGGTGAACACGGCCGCGGTCAAGCCGAAAGCCATGACTGCCAACATGGCCAGCAGGCCGCGCAGCAGGAGCCGCTCGCGCTCTTCAGCGAACTCAACTCCCGCCAGGCTGGCGCGGCTGTGGCCGATCGCAAGCAGTGCGACCCCTACCTCTCGCAGGGTTTCGAACAGGCCCGGTGACGGCGTCTTGTTGCTCAAGTTGACGGCTGCTGGCGCATGACGCCTGAAACGCTCACCGCGCCCGATTCAACAGCAGGCCGATCAGCAGGCCTGCCCCAAACCCTGCGGAGATCGCGCGCCAGGGGTGGTCGTGCACGTAGTCGTCGGTTGCCCGCGCGGCGGCCCTCCCTTTGCTCACCACCACCTCCTGCAGGTGATGCGCTTTCTCGCCGGCCTGGCGCAGCATGCTCATGCCGCGCTCGCGCAATGCAGCCGCTTCAGTGCCAGTCGCGTTTGCAGCCTGCTGGAGCAGGCTTTCGGCGTCATCGAGGACCGTCTTGACGTCGGCCACGAGCCTTTCGCTGTTTACAGTGGGCATCTCTTGCTCCCGTTGATTGATCTTAGAAACGCCGGTGCCGCACGCAAAATCGGCAGCGACCGAGCCAGACAGCAGGCATAAGTTTAACGCTGATAACGAGTCGGCGAACTGCGCAACCGCATTTTCTTCTGCCCGCCCGAGTCTCGGGGCGCCGTCGGGCCGCATCGAGAATGCGCGTCCGCTGCTCAGACGGGCTCGAACCGGTCTGCAGCGAATACACTGACGACATCTGGAAATGGCGGTTTCATGTTGCCCGCCTGCGGCTCTTTCCGGCTTCCCATTCCCCTTCCCCCTTCCCCCTTCCCCCTTCCTCCTTCCTCCGGAGTTTCTCATCATGTTGTTCGACGTTCGCACCTACACCTGCAAGCCCGGCTTCATCGGGCGTCATCTGGCGCTCTACAAACAACTGGGCCTGGCGCCGCAAAGTCGCATGCTTGGAAAGCCCTTCGCGTTCCTGGTCACTGAAACTGGCAATGTGAACCAGTACATCCACATCTGGGCCTACGAGAACGCCGGTGATCGCGAGCGCCGGCGCGCCGCGCTGTGGGCAGACGCCGAGTGGCTGGCCTACGTGGCTGAGAGCGGCAAACTGGGCGCGCTCGAGACGCAGGAGAACCGCCTCATGACACCGACCGATTTTTTTACGCCAGCACGCTGAACGCGCCCGTGCTCACGGGGCTGGCGTGCTCACGGGGCTGGCGTGCCGACCTGCGCAGCGCAGCGACAGCGGACAGCAGTTGACCAACTAACTGGCGATACCCAGCAGATCGAGCACGCCGCAGACGAAGGTCAGCGGATGCGGTGGACAGCCGGGCACGTACAAAGAGGGTGCGAAACGCGCCAGAAAGCTGCGGTCCACTGCAGCAGAGCCTTCGAACGGGCTGCCCGAAATAGCACAGGCACCGACAGCTATCACGAGCTTGGGATCGGGCATCGCGTCCCAGCACAGTTGCAGGGCCTGGGCCATGTTGCGGGTGATCGGGCCGGTCAGCACCAGCCCGTCCGCGTGCCGCGGTGACGCGACGATGTCGATGCCGTAGCGTCCGATGTCGAAGTTGACGTTGGTGAGCGCATTGACCTCGAGCTCGCAGCCGTTGCAGCCCCCCGCCGATACCGAGCGCAACTTGAGCGAGCGACCAAAGCGTTTGCGCAGCGCCTGCGCTACCCTCACCGGATCGAGATCGGGTCGGGTCTGACTCACGATCAGTCCATGCCGCTCGACAGCAGCCATCCGCGCGTCGTTGCTGAACGTGATTTTCGCACTTGGGCAGACCGGCGCGCAGTCGCCGCACAGCATGCAGCGCCCCAGATCGATGGCGACCGGATCGAGTGTTATCGCATCAGCCGGGCAGGCCGCCTGGCAGGCTGCGCAGCCTGCTTCGCAGGCCGTCACAGCAATGTTCGGCTTGCCACGAAAGCCGGCGGAACTCGCCTTGCGAGGATCCGGTATGTACTGGGAACCTTGAGAGATTCGGACCGCAATCGACTTGAACATCTGGCTTCCTAAAGATCGTTGCCGCAATACGAGAGATCGAAACTCTTGTTGCAGATGGGAAAGTCGGAGATCTCGTTGTCGCGCATCGCCAGTGCCAGCCCAAACCAGTTCAGCAGCGACGGGTCCTGCACTTTGTAGTGCAGCAGGCGGCCGCCGCCATCGGTTTCGAGCGACTGCACCACCGGGCCGCGAAAACCTTCGCGCACCGACACGCACAGCGTGTTCGGCCTGAGCCCGGGCAACGGCACGGTCACCGGCGCCGCGAGTTCGGCGTCGGCGGATTCGAGCACCTGCCGGATCCAGCGTACCGATTCATCGATCTCGTGCATGCGCAGCTTCAGGCGCGCCCAGCAGTCACCGGCCCCGTCGACCAGTACATCCACCGGTTGAGCCGTGTACAACCATCCCGGCAGGCGCGCGCGCGTATCGAACGCGACGCCGCTGGCGCGCGCCGCCAGGCCCACCAGACCGAGATCATTGGCCGCCTTGCGGGTGACGGTGCCGACACCCTTGAATCGGGACTGCACGCTGCGCGCGCCGAGCATCAGACCGTTGACCTCGGCGCTGTCCCGCGAGAACGCCGCCAGCGTATCGAGCAGATCCTGCCGAACGGCCGAGCTCAGCCCGAAACGCACGCCGCCTGGACGCAACCAGCCGCGCGCGAAGCGGCTGCCGCAGACCCGCATGGTCGCGTTGATGATCGCGGTGCGCAGCCGCCCATAGGTGGCACCGCCCTGCAGAAAGGCGATGTCAGTCGCCAGTCCGGTCAGCCCGGCGAGGTGCATCGCCACTCGCTCCATTTCGAGGGCGATGCCGCGCACTTGCTCGGCCGCCATCGCGATCTGCACGCCCGCCACCGCCTCGACCGCAGCGCAGTAGCCCCAGGCATACGCGATGCTGCTGTCGCCCGCGATGGTCTCGACCAGTGAGGTAAGCGACAGCGGCGCCCGCTGCAGCAGCAAAGACTCGACGCCACGATGCTGGTAGCCGAGTTGGATCTCGAGGTGGTGCACCTGCTCGCCATGACACATGAATCGGAAATGCCCAGGCTCGATCACGCTGGCGTGGATGGGACCGACGCCGAGCTCGTGCATTTGCTGCCCGCGAACCGAGAAAAAGGGGTAGTCGGTCATCTGCTGCTGACGGCTGCCCTCGAAACGCACGGGCTTCAGCCAGGGATGTCCGACCGGCTGCAGGCCCGTCTGCTCCCACAGTTCACGCTCGAACATCTGCGCGGCGGGGTGATTAACCGTCAGGGATGCGAACGAATCGCCACGCCGGCCGCATCCTCGCAGCACACGCAGACCGCCCTCCCCGGCAAGCAGGACCGCGGTGAGCACCACGTCGCGAGGGCCCTGGGCACGGCCAAACAGGGTGATCAGTCGATCACCCGCGCTCAACGACCCGGCGCAGGCGCCTGACCAGTCGGCCAACGCAAGCGGGGGCATCTCATCGACGGACACCAGGACGATCGGCGAGCAGGCGCTCATCATTGCCCGCCGATCGATTGAGCCACCAGAACCAGCAGTTCACTGATCGGCGCCGGTGTATAGACACCCAGCATCACCAGCATGCCGACGAAACCCAGCTTGGGCAGCGCGGTAACCCAGGTCTCGACAATGGCCGGCCCCTGCCGCACCGACGGTCCCCACAGCATCGGGAAGATGGAACGCCCGGTTGCCACGAAGATGATCGTGAGCATCGTGCACATCAAGGTAAACGCGATCAGATTGCCGGCCTGCACGATGCCTGACAGGATGAGCATCTCGGCCATGAAGCTGCCGAACGGCGGGAAGCCCAGCAGCGCGAAGGTGCCGATCGCGAACAGCGCGCCGCTGAAGGGCAGCACCCGGATCACACCGCTCAAGGACGCCACCTGATTGGTGCCGTAGACCGCTCGGAGCCGGCCGGCAGTGAGAAACAGCAATGCCTTCACGAAGGCATTGCTGACGACGTACAGGACCACGCCATACGCCGCCGCCTTGCCTACCGAGAGGCCGATGGCGATCACGCCCGAGGAGCTGACGCAGGCATACGCGATCAGCCGCTTGTAGTTGCGAGCCGCCATCACCTGGACCGCGGCCACGGTGAGCGACAGGCAGCCCATGATGAGCAGTTCGTGCGAAACGAAACCGGTGTCATGGGCGCGGGAGATCTGGAAGATTCGAAAGATCGCCACCACGCTTATGTTGAACTGCACCGCGGCCAGCAGCGCGCTGGTACTGGTCGGCGCGGCTTCATAGGTTTCAGGCAGCCAGCTGTAGAGTGGCGCCAGACCGAGCTTGCTGCCCAGGCCGAACAGCATCAGCGCAAAGCCCAGACGCTGCCAGCTGTCGCCGCTGGCGGGCAGCGTCGCAGCCAGCTGATCGACCGCGAAGGAAAGTTCCTGCCCCTGCAGCGCTGCGCTGCGCGTGAGGCACATGAAGCCGAGAAAGGTCAGTGCCAGCGACATGCTGGAGTACAGCAGGTAATGCCAGGCCACCCGCCGTGCCGCCGGACCGTCGCCCTGCGCCACGAGGGGCGCCAGGCACAGGGTGGTCAACTCGATGAACGCCCAAAGCACCAGCAGATTGTTCGCCATCACGCCCGCGTTCATGGCGACCATGAAGGAGAGCGAAAGCACTGCCCGCCGCCCGATGTTGTCGGCCATCACGTGCGAGGTGCTGAACCGCGACGACATGTAGACGCTGATGCCCAGGAATACCGAGTTGATCACCAGCAGGAAGAGCATCGAGGTGGGATCGAGCACCAGATAGCGATTGCCGAAGTAGATCGGCATCGCGCTCACGGGCGTCTTCATGAATACGACAGCCCAGGCAACCAGACCCGCCAGCGCCAGCGCCACCAGCGCGGGGCCGACATTGGCATGGGCAGTGCGGGGCAATGGCGATGGCGATGGCAGCGAAACCGGATCCGAACCCGCCGGCATGGCGATGTCGGCGTCCACTGCAGTCATGATGAATCGGCCTCGGCTGGCGCCAGAGACGTCGGCGCGGCCCCGGCAGCAGCAGCTACGGCAGCAGCAGCTTGCGTCGAGACCCCAACCGGCACGCCGATCAGCCACGCACCGACGCCCACGGTCAGCAGATACACCGCCGTCAAGACGCCATGCACTGGCCATTCCCATGGCACCGGCAGCAGCGACTCGAACACCGCAATGGCGTTTTCCATGAAGAGCAGTGCCGCCAGCTGGGTCGACTGTGAATTGCTGGTGGACAGCAGCAGCATCGCGATGACCACCGTGCCACCGACCACACCCAGAGCAAGCGCCTGCGCGTCGGCCATCGCGGCCCCGCCGAAGTCGAACGCCAGCACGATGAGCGCAACGCCGATTGCCCAGGTGAACAGGTTGGACGGCATCAGGTCGCAGTTGGGCTCGCCGCGCAATCGGATCGCGCGCCGCAGCAGCATTGGCGCGATCACTGCACGCACCGCCACGACCTCGATCAGTGCTGCCGCCGCAGGCAGCGACCAGCCGCCATGGTGCAGCACCCCGATCCAGGCGAGCGCGACGGCTTGCACCGCCAGCCACAGCGGCGCCGAGCGGATCTTGCCGAAGAATATCGGGAGCACCGCCGCGAACAGGAAAAGTATCAATGGCAGACGCATCAGAGGCTTGCGGCGCTGGCTGCAACAGCCAAGCACAGCCCGGCCGCGACCGAGGCCAGCATCAGATATTGCGGCACCAGGCGCAGCCGAAGCCGTGCGCTCAGGGATTCGACGAAGCCGACGGCTACCGCCACGCCGGCCATGAGCAGCAGCGATGTGCCGATGGCTGAGAGCGGCGCGACAGCCGGGTCGAAGGGATTGAGCAGGGCGGCGATCAGCCCGGCATAGATCGTCATTTTCAGGGCGCCAGCCAGTTGCATCGCTGCGAGGTCCGGACCGCTGTGGTCGAGAATCATCACCTCATGGATCATCGTCAGTTCGAGGTGGGTGAGCGGGTCGTCCACCGGCACGCGCGAGGCCTCGGCTTGAAGCAAAACAAACAGCGTCAGCACCGCCGGGATCACCAGCCACTGGAACGAAGGCGCAGCGTGCAGGTGGCCGATCAGGCCCGCGAAACTGGTGTGGCCGGTGACGATGCTGGCCGAGCCGATCAGCAGAAATAGTGCGGGTTCTGCGACCGCGGTGAATGCGGCTTCGCGGGCCGCCCCCATGCCCTCGAACGCACTGCCGACATCCATTGCGCTGAGCATCAGGAAGAAGCGTGCCAGCCCCAGCGTATAGGCAAATGCGATGAAGTCGTGATTGAATTGGAAGGGGGCGAAACTGCCCAGCGCAGGCGCGATCAGCGCGGCGACAATGCTGGCACCCAGCACCAACCAGGCACCAGCGCGAAACAGGGGCGTCGCCACTGCACTGTAGACCGGCCGCTTTCGCAGC
>JAYVOV010000486.1:0-4533 GCA_043757735.1 Burkholderiaceae bacterium | reverse complement strand
AGCCCGGGATCGCGGCGCAGCGGCCGCCGGTCTGCCTGGTGGTCGACGATTCCGTGAGCGTGCGCCGATCAATGGAGGCGTTCCTGCGCGACCTTGGCTGCGAGGTCGACTCTGCCGGTGATGGCCTGGAAGCGCTCGCGCGCCTCGCGCTGCGGATACCTGATCTCGTCATCGTCGATCTCGAAATGCCGCGCATGAACGGAATCGAACTGGCCAGCACCATGCGCCAGGATGTCCGCCTGTGCGAACTCCCGATCATCATGATCACCTCGCGCGCCTCTGAAAAACACCGGCGCCTGGCGGTTGATGCGGGGGTCGACGTGTTCATGACCAAGCCCTATACCGAGGACGATCTCGCCTTCGAAGTGCGTCGCTGCCTTGAACGGCGGGCCTTGCTGGGCTAGCATCGAGCGAGGGTCGCCAAATGCGGCGGCCAAGGGAGGCCAGATGCAAGTCAGCGAAATCCTGCGGGTCAAGGGCACGACGCTCTATACGGTCACGCCCGAGACCATGTTGTCAGACTGCGTTGTCACCATGGCCGACCATGACATCGGATCTCTGATCGTGATGGAACGAGGGCTGCTGGCGGGCATGCTCACGTTTCGCGAGGTGATTCGGGTGCTCGCCAGGCGGCAGCTCGAGCACCGCACCGGACCCACCCCGCCCGTCGCGGAGATCGTGGTGCGCGACGTGATGAACCCGAACCCCACCGTCGTCACCCCCGAGATGGACGTCAACGAACTGCGTCGTTCCATGATCGAGACCCACCAGCGCTACCTGCCGGTGATGGACAAGGGCACGGTGATGGGAGTCATATCGTTCCACGATGTCGCCCGCGCGGTCCTGGAAGAGCAGAGCTTCGAGAACCGCATGCTCAAGGCGTATATCCGCGACTGGCCGGCTGAAGGTTGAGTTGCCCGAGGACGCAGCGTCGTCGCTTGCGACGGCGTCGCCCGGGTTCGCCTGGGGGAGTCCTGCCGCGATTCGTTAGAATCTGTCCCATGCGAATTCTTGTCAGCAACGACGACGGCTATTTTTCTCCGGGGATCGAGGCGCTCGTGCGCGCGGTTCAGGGGTTCGCCGACGTGACTGTGGTGGCCCCCGAGCGTGATCGCAGCGGCGCGTCCAATTCCCTCACCCTCGACCGGCCCTTGTCGGTGCGCAAGGCGGCCAACGGCTTCCTGTACATCGACGGCACCCCTACCGACTGCGTCCATATTGCCATTACCGGCCTGCTGGACCATCGGCCGGACCTGGTCATCTCCGGGGTGAACGACGGCGCCAACATGGGCGACGACACCATCTACTCGGGCACTGTCGCGGCGGCGATGGAGGGCTTTCTGCTGGGCGTTCCGGCCATCGCCTTTTCGCTGGCCCAGCGGGGTTATGCGCACCTCGACAGCGCGGCGCTGCTCGCCGGCGATCTGGTGCGCCGCTTGGCCGAGCCCCTGGCGCAGCAGCCGATGCTCCTCAACGTGAACCTGCCGGCGCTGCCCAAAGAGGGTATTTCAGGCATCGAAGTCACGCGGCTGGGCAAACGCCACAAGGCCGAACCCGTCATTCGCAGCACCAATCCACGTGGCGAGACCATCTACTGGATCGGCCCGGCCGGCAGCGCACGCGATGCCGGGCCCGGCACCGATTTCAACGCGGTGGCGCAGGGTCGGATCAGCGTGACCCCGATCGATGTCGACCTCACCGGTGCGCAGTGGATCGAGCCCGTGCGCGACTGGCTGGCCCGCTGAGTGAAAACACCTAAATCGGTGCGCAGCGCCCCAACCCACTGGATCCCGGTGGCTCGATCGGCTAGAACCCGACCGCTGGTCGCGCCAGCCCCGCCCGGCGGGCTCGGGCTGGCATCAGAGAGCGCGCGCTCGCGAATGATCGAGTCTCTGCATTCGCTGGGTATTCGCGATCTCGACGTGCTGGCCGCGATGCGCAGCGTGCCCCGCCACCTGTTCGTCGAACCGGCCCTGGCCAGCCGGGCCTACGAAGATGTCGCCCTGCCGATCGGCCATGGCCAGACCATTTCGCGCCCGAGCACTGTTGCCCGGATGCTCGAGACTGTCCTGGCGTCAGTGCCGCGCGCCAACCGGGCGCTGGCGCGGGCCCTCGAGATAGGCACCGGCTGCGGCTATCAGGCTGCGGTCATGGCCGCCTTGTTCGGCGAGGTTGTATCGATCGAGCGGGTCCGCGGCCTGCACGAGGTGGCCCGTGACAACCTGCGGCCCCTTCGGCTGGCCAATCTGCGCCTGATGTTCGGCGACGGACGGCTCGGTGCACCGCAGTCCGCGCCGTTCGATGCCATCGTCGTCGCGGCCGCCGGCGACCGTATCCCGGATGACCTGCTCACGCAGATGCGCAGCGGCGCGCGCCTTCTGGCGCCGGTCGGCGACGGCACACGTCAGGCCCTGCATCTGGTCGAACGCACTGCGCCGGACGCCTGGCAGCTCACCGTGCTCGATACGGCGCGTTTCGTGCCGCTGCGCAACGGCACCACATGAACGAGGCCGACAAGATGTATTCCCTGCCGTATCGATGCGGAACTTCGGCAGCGCTGGTGCTGGCCCTGGCGGTGATGATCGTCGGCTGTGCCTCCGGCCCACCGGCTCCGGTCGAGAACCGGACCCGATCACCAGCACTGCGCCCGGCGCCGAGCGCACCCGTCGCGGCCGGTCCTGGCACGCCCTCGGCAGGCGGCCCCGGCGCTTGGCCGGCCAGTCCGGGCGAACCCGAAGTTGCGCAATCGGCGCCGATCCGATCGAGTGGGGTCGAAGTCCGGCCGCTGGGCCCGGCTGGCGCCCCGGCCGCGCAGTCGCCCGTCGCGCCTGCTGCGCCAGGCAACCTTCGGCGCGAACCGAAGGTCACCAAACGCGCGTACTCCGAAGGCCTTCTGGCCGAACTCAAGGCTGCCGACGCCCAGGCCCGCGCCGATGCGAAGACGGAAGCCGCGGCTCGCGCCGAGGCATCGGGGTCGTCTGCGCCACCGATGGCTGGCGCGACAGCTGTGCCCGCACCCGCGCCTGTGCCGGCCCCCGCGCCTGGTTCGGTACTGGCCCCCGGCGCCGCTCCCGGGTCTGCCGCGCCCGGCGTGGCAGCGGCTTCGCCAGCCGCCAAACCCGAAGGCAGCGCCGATTTCGCCTGGCCAACCAAAGGCAAAGTCATTCAGGGCTTCGGCGAATCGCGCAGCACCGGCATTTCGATCGCCGCCAGTGCGGGTGAAGCCGTGAGTGCTGCGGCCGATGGCAAAGTCATCTTCAGCGGGATCGGGCCGCGCGGCTACGGCAACCTGATCATCGTCAAACACGATGTCGAGACTCTGTCGGTATATGGGCACAGCCGCACCTTGCTGGTCAAGGAAGGGCAAACTGTGCGTCGTGGCCAGAAGATCGCCGAAGCCGGCGACAGCGGCGCCGACAAGCCCAGGCTGCTGTTCGAGATCCGCAAGGGCGGCAAGCCGGTCGATCCGCTCAAACTGCTGCCGCCCCGGTAGCCCGCCCATGCCTCCTGTCCTGGTGTTCGATCTCGAAACGGTGCCCGATATCGCGGGCCTGCGGCGCGTCTGGTCGATGCCCGATTCGCTCAGCGATGCCGAAGTCGCGCAGGCTGCATTCGAGCGCCGCCGCGAGAAGACCGGCCATGAATTCCTGCCGCTGCATCTGCAGCGCGTGGTGGCGGTCGGGTGCCTGTTCCGCGATGACAACGGAGTCCGGGTGAAGTGCCTGGGCAGCCCCGAAGACGACGAAGCAAAGCTGATCGGCGATTTCTTCAAAGTCATTGAGCGCTACACACCCACACTCGTCTCGTGGAACGGCAGCGGTTTTGATCTCCCAGTACTGCACTACCGGAGCCTGGTCCATGGCATCCAGGCCTCGCGCTACTGGGATCTCGGCGACGACGACCGTGAGTTTCGCTACAACAACTACATCAGCCGCTATCACCATCGGCACACCGACCTCATGGACCTGCTGGCCCTCTACAACGGACGCGCCAACGCGCCGCTCGACGAATTGGCCCGCCTGTGCGGCTTCCCCGGCAAACTCGGCATGGATGGCTCGCAGGTCTGGCCGGCCTATCGCGACGGGCGCCTGGCTGAAATCCGCGCCTATTGCGAGACCGACGTCGCCAACACCTGGCTCATGTATTGCCGGTTCCAGCTGATGCGGGGCGTTTTTTCTCACGAACAATGCCAGCTTGAAGAGACCCTGCTGCGCGAAACCCTGGCCGTCCAGCCTGGCGAGCACTGGCGTGAATACCTGGCCGCCTGGCCGCAGCCCGCAGGCGCCAGACCATGATCGAACTCGATATCGAATCCCTCGACCTCGAAGCCAATGGCGTCGCCAGGCCCGAGGGCAAGGTGGTGTTCGTGCGCGGTGCGCTGCCCGGCGAACGGGTTCAGGCCGAGGTGGTGCGGCGCAAGCCGCGTTTCGAGGTGGCCAACACGCTGCAGGTGCTGCGTGAAGCGTCGGCCCGTACCCGACCGCGCTGCCCGCACTTCGGTGTCTGCGGCGGCTGCTCGATGCAGCATCTGGA
>JAYVOV010000485.1:0-4540 GCA_043757735.1 Burkholderiaceae bacterium | reverse complement strand
CGCAACTCGAGCCCGCTGCCCGGGCCCTCGAGATTCGCAACGCCTCGCGGGCGGCGGGCGTCTACGGCCTCACTCAATCACACAGCACGCCGGCGCTGACTCTGCTCGTGGTGCGCGAAACCCTCGCCAGTCACGGCGTCGGCCATCTTCACGGGGTGTTCGGCGCCGACGCGGGCATGCTGGCCGGCGTGGCCGAGCCGCTGCGCAGCACGCACCTGCTGCCGGTGCTGGCGGGCGACAAGCGTGCCGGCTTCGCCTTCACCGAACCCAGCGATGCGCCCCGCCCCACCTGGGCGCGCGTCGCTGGCAGCGAGCTCGTGATCACCGGTCAGAAGTCTTACGTGACGGGCGGGGCCGACGCTTCATTTCTCGCTGCCCTGGTCGAGATCGAGGGTGAAGGCCCTTCGATGGTCATCATCGACACAGACCTCCCGGGGGTCACCCTGCAGCGGCGCTTCACCTCGCTCGACGGCAGCCATCATGCGGCATTCCAGTTCACCGATGTCCGGGTGCCGCGCCACCATGCCATTGGCGCGCCCGGCGACGGACGCTCGCGGGCGCTGGCCAAGATCAGCGCCGTGCGCCGCGCGGTGGCTGCCGATTGTGTGGGGTCCGCAGCCTGGATCATCGATCTGGTGGCACGCGACCTGCAGCGCGAGCGGCGCGGCGGCGCGAAGACGGGATTCGAGCGGATACGTCTGCGTTACGGCGAAATGCGCATCGCGGCGTATGCCGCTCGCTCGGCCGTGTATCGCACTGCGCGGCTGTTCGACGCCGGCCACGACGCGGTCAACGAAAGCATCAGCGCCAAGGTGTTCGCCAGCGAGATGGTCAACGAGCTGGCGGACACCGCGATTCAATTGATGGGCGGAGAAGCCCTGGTTGTCGGGCATCCGCTCGAAGCAGCGTTCCGGCGCTTGCGCGCCATGCGCCTAGTCGAAGGCGAGAGCGACACGCTGCGTGTCAACGTGGCGCGCGGGCATCTCGATCTCGGCAAAGGCAGCATCTGATCAAGAGGTATTGAATGACGACACATCAGCAATCCACGGGTACCGGCGAAGGCAGCCGTCGCATCGAAGGCATCGATGTCGGGAAGGTGACCGCCTGGCTGGCGCAGCACGCCGAAATCACCACGCCGCTCGAATTCCGCCTGATCGCCGGCGGTCGCTCGAACATGACCTTCACCGTCACCGATGCCGCCGGCCAGCGCTTCGTGCTGCGGCGTCCGCCCCTGGGCAAGCTGCTGCCGAGCGCACACGACATGTCGCGCGAGCACCGGCTGATGTCGGCGCTCGCCGGAACCCCGGTGCCGGTGCCGGTCATGGTCGGCCTGTGCCAGGACCCCGCCGTGAACGAGCGCGACTTCTATGTCATGCGCTACCTGGACGGCATCGTTGTGCGCGATGTCGGGATCGGCCGCAGTCTGAGCGAAGCCACCCGCACGCGCATGAGCCACGAACTGATCAAGACCCTGTGCGCGCTGCACCGGGTCGACATCGATGCGGTCGGCCTCGGCAGTCTGGCCAAGCGCGAAGGCTATATCGAACGCCAGCTCAAACGCTGGTCGGGTCAATGGGAGCAATCCAAGACCCGCGAGCTGCCGCTCATCGACCTGGTGCGCGACGCCCTGGCCAGCCGCATGCCACCGCCCTCGCCGGCCACCATCGCACACGGGGACTATCGACTGTCGAACTGCATGATGAACCCGTCCGGCACAGTCGCCGGCGTGCTCGACTGGGAACTGTGCACCCTGGGTGAACCGATGGCCGACCTCGGCGGGCTGCTGGGCTACTGGAACGACCCGAAAGACCCGGGTCAGCGCGGCGACCCCGCGACCACCGGGCTGCCAGGTTTTCTGTCGCAGGCAGAAATGGCCGGTCTCTATGCCGAAGAAATGGGCGTGAAGCTGGCCACCGTCGACTACTACCGGGCCTTCGCACAATGGCGGCTGGCCTGCATCGGCGAGGGCGTCTATGCCCGCTATCTGGCGGGCCAGCAGGGCTCGCAGGACGAAGAGCTCAACCTCGATACGTACAAGAATTCGATACCGCGACGCGCGGAACAGGCAGCACGCCTGCTGGACCTGATCAGCTGACATCGAACAGCTGACTTCATCAAGGGGCCGTCATGACACGCACACTGAACATAGAACCGCTGAACGCCAGCTTTGGCGCCGTGATCAGGGGCGTGAAGCTGCGCGACATCGACGACAACACCTTTCAGGCACTGCAGGCGGCTTGGCTCGAGCACGCCCTGCTGATCTTCCCCGATCAGCACCTGCGCCGTGACGAGCAGATTGCCTTCGCCAGACGCTTCGGGCCGCTCGAGTTCGACATGGCACCGATCAGCAATGTGCGATCCGATGGCTCGCTGCGCCTGGAAGCCGAGAACGATGACGTCGTCAAGATTCTGAAGGGCAACATGGGCTGGCACGCCGACAGCACCTACATGCCGGTACAGGCCAAGGGCGCGGTCTTCAGCGCCGAGATCGTGCCGAAAGCCGGCGGGCACACCGGCTTCGCCGACATGCGGGCCGCCTACGACGCCCTCGACAACGCACTACGCGCGAAGCTTGAGTCGCTGCAGGCCTACCACTCGCTTTACTACAGCCAGTCCAAGCTCGATCACCAGCCCAAGGACGGCTCCGACTACAGCGGCTACGGCTTTCACAAAGGCCCCGTGCCGCTGCGTCCTCTGGTGAAGACTCATCCCGACACCGGCCGCAGGTCGCTGGCGATCGGGCGCCACGCGCACAACATTCCGGGCATGGAACCAGAAGAGTCCGAACGTTTTCTGCAGTCGCTGATCGATCTCGCCTGTCAGGCTCCACGCGTTTATCACCATGACTGGACCGCCGGCGACACCGTGGTCTGGGACAACCGCTGCCTGCTGCATCGGGCTACCCCGTGGGACATGACCGAGCCCCGGGTCATGTGGCACAGCCGTCTCGCCGGCGACCCGTCGAGCGAGTCCGCGCTCGCCTGAAGCGGCGCCGCAAGAATGGCAATCAGCAGCTTCATGGCCCGCCACGTCGGGCGGCTCGCCGACCGATTTCATCAAGCCCCGAAAATCACCCAGGCGATCCTGTGGGCCGTCACCGCAGGCATCTTTTTTTCGGTGATGAACATGATGATGCGGCGGATGACGATGGAGCTTCATCCGTTCGAGGCACAGTTCCTGCGCCAGTTCTTCGGCCTGGTGGCGATGCTGCCGATCGTCCTGCGCAATGGCTGGACGCAGTTTCTGCCCACCAGCATTTCTCGCCAGTTCGGCCGCGGCGCGGTTCACGCGGTGGGCATGAGCCTGTGGTTCATCGCCCTGCCACACCTGGCGCTCGCCGACACCACCGCCATCGGCTACACCGGCCCGATCTTCACCATGATCGGTGCGGCCTACCTGCTGGGCGAAAAAATGCGCTGGGATCGCTGGGTTGCAGCGGCGATCGGGTTCACCGGCGTGCTCATTGTCGTCGGGCCACGCCTGGCCGGAAGCAGCGGCTGGTACTCGCTGATCATGCTCGCCTCGGCGCCCATTTTTTCGCTGTCGTTCCTGCTCACCAAGATGCTCACCCGGCAAGACAACCCCAGCGTGATCGTGCTCTGGCAGGGCATCGCCGTCTCCACCCTGTCGCTGCCCCTGGCCATCGCGTTCTGGACCTGGCCCACCCCCGGCCAATGGCTGATATTCCTGCTGGCCGGCGCGATCGGCAGCACGGCTCACTTCTGCCTGACCCATTCGCTGAAAGCGGCCGACATGTCGGCCACTCAGTCGGTCAAGTTTCTCGATCTGATCTGGGCCACCGCCTGGGGCTTCGTGATCTTCGGCGACCGGCCGAGCAGCTACACGCTGGCCGGCGGCGTGGTGATCGTGGGCGCCACCATCTGGATTGCACGCCGCGAGGCGCGCGCCTCGCGAGCGGCGCAAGCGCCAGGCCGCTGAGGCCTGCGCAGCGTGATCGGACGCAAATCGGGGTGAGATCTGGCGTTGCCACCGGGGTTGCGTCCGGGGTTGCGTCCGGGGTTGCGGTCCTCTATCCGCGCTCTTCGTCTGCTGGGGTTTCACCGAGATCGACGATCATCTGTTTGACCTGCGTGAGCATCGCCTCGAGGTCGGGTTCGATGCTGCCGCGCATCACGAGCGTCGTGCCATACCGGTCGCTGCGGTAGAAGGGGTAGCTGCCCAGGTCGATGTGCGGATAAGCTGCCTGGATATCGCCGAGCCGTCTGGCGATGTGCGCCTCCGACAGGTAGGCGGTGACCGAACGCCACTGAATGGTCTCGCCGCGGCGCAGCAATCCGTCGAGAGAGTCGATCATCGCCTGCATGACGCGGGGAATGCCGGCCATCACGTACACGTTGGCCATGTAGAACCCGTGGGGCCCGAACGGATTGCGGATCACGCCGCCGCCTTCGGGAATGCGCGCCATGCGCATCCGCGCTTCCATGATCTCCGGCGGCGAGGGCCGGCGGCGCAAGATCTCGGCAATCTCTTCGTTGATCACCAGGGGCACGCCAAACGCCTTGGCGATGCATTCAGCGGT
>JAYVOV010000484.1:0-4543 GCA_043757735.1 Burkholderiaceae bacterium | reverse complement strand
CTGCCGGCAGGCCAGCTCGACAGCTACATCGCAGGGCTGATCTTGCTGGCCGCCGCGCCCTGCACGGCGATGGTGTTCGTCTGGAGCCGCCTCACCGGTGGCCACCCGCTGTTCACGCTGTCGCAGGTGGCGCTCAACGACGCGATCATGGTGTTCGCCTTCGCGCCGCTGGTGGCCCTGCTGCTGGGGCTGTCGGCAATCACGGTGCCGTGGGACACGCTGATCACTTCCGTGGTGCTCTACATCCTGATTCCGGTCGTGCTTGCGCAGCTCTGGCGCAAGCTGCTGCTGTCCCGAGGACAGGCAGCGCTCGACACCGCACTGGCACGAATCGGCCCCTGGTCGATCACCGCGCTGCTCGCCACACTCGTCCTGCTGTTCGCTTTTCAGGGTCAGGCCATCCTGAAGCAGCCGCTCGTCATCGCGATGCTCGCCGTACCGATCCTGATCCAGGTGTTCTTCAACGCGGGCCTGGCCTATTGGCTGAACCGGCGACTCGGCGAGTCACACGCCGTGGCCTGTCCTTCGGCCCTGATAGGCGCCAGCAATTTTTTTGAACTGGCCGTGGCCGTGGCCATCAGCCTGTTCGGCTTCGAGTCGGGGGCGGCGTTGGCCACCGTGGTCGGTGTGCTCGTCGAAGTGCCCGCCATGCTGCTGGTCGTGCGCTGGGTCAATTCCAGCAGGGGCTGGTATGAACGTGGCCGAGCGGCGATCTGAAGCGGCATCACCCATGAACGACAACGTGATCTTCCACAGCCCGGTCTGGACCGAAGAGCAGCTGATCGACCTCCTGCCAGCGCCGCAGCGGGGCGCGTTCAGCAAAGCGGATGGCGAAGCAGTCGTTGATGCGCGGGGGCGCCGTGTTGCCCGTTGACGGGACGCTGCCCAACGTTGATCCCGACGTGTTCTGCCGCCCGACCGGTGCGCGCCTGGCAGGTGCAGGCTCATCCACACACGCCCCACGCTTCCTGATGCTGTACGGCTCGTTGCGCGAGCGCTCCTACAGCAAGCTGCTCACGCTCGAAGCCGCACGCCTGCTCATGGCTATGGGCGGCGAGGTACGGGTATTCGACCCTGTGGGTTTGCCACCGCCCGACGGCGCACCCGAAACGCACCCGAAGGTCCAGGAACTGCTCGAGGCCGCGGCCTGGGCCGAAGGCATGGTCTGGACCTCGCCCGAGCGTCACGGCGCGATGACCGGCGTCATGAAAGCGCAGATCGACTGGATTCCGCTGAGCCTCGGCGCCGTCCGGCCGACACAAGGTAAAACGCTGGCGGTGATGGAAGTCTCTGGCGGCTCGCAGTCGTTCAACGCCGTGAACCAGATGCGCATCCTGGGCCGCTGGATGCGCATGATCACGATCCCGAACCAGTCTTCGGTCGCAAAGGCCTTCACCGAGTTCGACGAGGCCGGGCGGATGAAGCCGTCCGCGTACTACGAACGGGTCGTCGACGTGATGGAAGAACTGATGAAGTTCACGCTGCTCACGCGCGACGTGGCGCCTTACTTGGCCAATCGTTACAGCGAGCGGCGCGAGAGTGCCGCGGAACTCTCCGAACGGGTCAATCAACGCAGTCTATGAGCCCGAAAAGCGGTGGCGTGAGACCGTCAGTCAACCCTGACATGGGCGCCTTCCAGCGCATCGCCGCGGCATCGCAAGTCGACCACGCGGGAGTGTTGTACCGTGTTTGGAATGTTGCAGATCAGGATCCATCATGGCACCTTCACATGCATGGGCATTCAGGCCTGGTTTTAGACGTCACACCTTCGGCTGGAAAGGTACGCATAAGGCAGTCGAGCGTCTGAAAGAGGCCGTTGCCGAGATCAAGCGCAGGGCATGCAGCAATCCCGCGCTTGCAGGCGGAGCTGGTGCTCGATTCCAATCCGTGCTGGCTGGACTGGCAATGGGCTGCCAGGGCGCTGGCTGTGCGTGGCGACGTGGACAGCGCGCTGGAGCTGATCGAAGGGCTGCTTCTGCGAACACAAATTTGCTGCCTTTCGCGCTATCGTCAACCGGTACCCTGGCATCGAGCCGGACCGCATCCGCGGTGATCTGATTGCGTCGACTCCAGGCGAAGAGGGCAAGTGGTTCGCCACCGCCAAGACGCTGAAACAGTACGACCTGGCCCGCGCGCTGGCGCGCCGTGCCGCTGTGGACGCCAATACCCTCGTGCGAGGCCCGTGCCATCGGCAGGAATTGGAAATGCAAAGGTTGAACTCGAGGTTTCGCCGGGACTATGATCGGGACTTCTAGGTGAAATCATGGGAAACGCGCAATGAGCGGCATCACAATCACCCCGATCCCGAACAAAGCGTTCGGCGCCACGGTCACCAATGTGGCGTTGCGCGACATCGGCGACATCGAGTTCGCCACGCTTAAGGCGGCCTTCCTGAAGCACGGGTTCCTCGTGTTTCCCGGTCAGTTCCTGACCGACGCTGAGAACATTGCATTCGGCAAACGGTTTGGTGAGCTCGAATTCGGCGCCATGCCGCTGTCCAATCAGGCACGGAGTCCTGAGGGCTCCCTGGGCGAGATCTTCGAGATCAATTCGCGGCGGATGCGCTCGGTCATCGGCAATGAGGGCTGGCACACCGATTCCACCTACAAGCCCCTGAGCAGCAAGTGCGCGATGCTCTCGGCGGTTGTCGTGCCCGACGAAGGCGGACAGACCGAATTTGCCGACATGAGGGCTGCCTATGCCGCGCTCGACGATGCCACAAAAGCGCGCATCGAGCCCCTGAGTGCTTACCACTCGATCGTGTTCTCGCAGGCCAATGACCTTGGCGATTTTCCAACGCTGCAAGATGGCGTGAACTACCACGGCGAGGCGTATCTGCGCCCGCTGGTCAAGCAGCATCCGGAAACCGGCGTGAAGAACCTGTTTGTCGCACGTCATGCCTTCGGAATCCCCGGCCTGGGTCGCGAAGAGAGTCGCGCGCTGATCAAGAGCCTGGTCGAGTTCGCAGTGGCCGACGAGTCTCGTGTGTACAAACATCAATGGCAGGCCGGCGAAACCATTCTCTGGGACAACCGGTCGCTGCTGCATCGAGCCATGCCGTACGACTACGCGAAGGCGCGCGTGCTGATCGGAACGCGCGTTGCCGGCGATCCGGCGTCAGAACTCGCCTATTACCCGACCGATCCGGGTGCTCAAGCGGGACGCGAGGTGCTGGCGGCGGAACTGCCACTGCTGCGTGGGGAAACCGCCGGCAAGCGATATCACGAAGCGCAAGCGCACTGAGGGTTGGTCGGTGGAAAGATCAGGCAGCCGCGCCGAGGAGTGAGCCATGACTGATCTTTCGACAATCCCGCGCTGGCTGCCCGTTTCGTCACGCGAACGCCCCCTGGTTTTGCCGATCCGCACGCCCACCGGGACGACTGTCGCTCGCAGCTGGTGCGAGCCTGCAAGGTATCGGCTCGTCTTGGCCTGAGCGAGGGGCTGCTCGGGCATCTGACAGGGCGAGATCCGGTAGACGCTCACACGCTGGCAAGAGCGCTTGGAAACCCGCAGACAGCATGGATTTCGTTCGAGGTTTTGTCAGAGCACTTTGACCTCAGGTAGTTTGCGCATGCCGCGCAGACCCCAGCCAAGCCACGGCGGTTCAGCAGGGAATCGAACCCAGGGAATCGAACCCAGGGAATCGAACCCAGGGAATCGAACCCATGGCGTCGCATCCGGGTTGACTGGCCCCGCGGTCGCGATCTCATCATCGAGTCGCCCGCACGAATGCCGCTACAGCCTGATTGAAGCCCTCGGGGTTCTCGGCATTGATCGAATGCCCGCCGGGCAGATCGGCGCGCTGCAATGCGGGCAGCATCTGGCCCGCCAGTTCGGCGACCGGCTGGAAGGCCTTCTCCCAGGTGCCGTTGACCAGCAGGGTGGGCACCTCGGTGCGGTGAAAATCTTCACGCACCGACAGACCCTCGATCGTGTTTTCCCAGCTCAGCGCCAGCCCCTGCGGATCGATCCGATAGGCATCGGCCAGCATCGGCTGAAACACCGCGTCGGGCAAGCGGCCCTGCTGCGGGAAATAGGGCATGCCGGGCAGCGCCGCGGCGCCCTGGCTGCGCAGCGCCGCAATCGACTGCAGCCGCTGGGCGGCCCGTTCTGGTGTGGGCGCCGGCAAGAAGGCCGACACTGAATTGGTGAAGATCTGCCCTTTCACCCGCCGCGGATGCGTCAGGCTGTAGCGCATCGTGAGGCCCGCCGAAAAACTCTGGCCGCACACATACCAGTCGTCCGCGCCCAGGTCTTCGCGCAGGCGCTCGAAAAAAGCCACATAGGCCGACGGCGTGTAGCACGCGCCATCGGCGGGCGAGGGTGAGTCGCCATGGGCCAGAAGCTCCACGACCACCGGGTTGACCACCGCCTTGAGCCCCGCGAGATTGAGCAGCCACTGCGCTCGGCTCGACATCACGCCATGCAGCAGCAGCAGATAGGGTTTGTCGCCTCGATCGAGCACTTGATACCAGGGGTCTTGCTTGGGGTTCATTTCCTCTCCATCTGTAACGGTCGTGCGGGTGGGGTGACTGCTAAGCTG
>JAYVOV010000483.1:0-4546 GCA_043757735.1 Burkholderiaceae bacterium | reverse complement strand
GCGCCAGCATGAACTCGATCATCTCGGCCGCGAACTGCGGGCCCAGCACCTGATGGCCGACCAAACCCGTGCGGTCGCGGTACGGGCAGAGAACCTCGCGGCCGACACCCGTCAGCGTGTCACCGCGGCGCGTGATGCCCACAGCCGTGCGGTCCGCGAGCTGTCGGCGCTCAAGCTCGATGCCCAGCGCCTCGAGCAGCAGCTCGATCGGGCTCGCCAGACCCGGGAGCGCATCGAAACCGATCTCGCTGAAGTGACGCAGACGATCGATGCCAGCACGGTGGTCATCGAAGAAGAGTCCGCCGCGTTCGAACGCTTCGATGCCGATCTGGCTGAACGCCAGCAGCATGCCGAAGAGCTCGCAATGGTCTTCGAAGACACTGAGCGCCGGCTGGGTGCTCATCGCGAGCAGGTGCGTCAGGCCGAGCGTGATGCCCAGGAGGCGTCGTTCGCCACGCGCGAAATCGTCGCCCGGATCGAGCGGCTCGAGGCCCGGATCGAGCTGGCGAAGGGTCTCGAACAGCAAAGCCGCGAGGACCGGATTCAGCAGGAGACGCGCCTCGCTGAACTCTCTGACGCGTCGGCTCGGGCGGCGCTCGAGGCCGCATTGGCCGCGCGGGCGGCGGCCGAGCAGGTCTTGTCCACGACGCGCCAGCGGCTGGACGAACTCACCCAGTCGCTCAAATCTCGCGACGAACAGCGCCTGGCGATGGAGCGGCAGCACGACCCCCTGCGCAGCAAAGTCGCCGAACTGCAGCTCAAGGAACAGGCGGCCAGGCTCAATGTCGAACAGTTCGCGACTCTGCTCCAGGAGAGCACGGTCGACGAGACGGCAGTGCGGGCGCATTTCGTCGATCTGCCGCGCGCGCCCTGGCTGCAGACAGAAGTCACCCGCCTGAGCAACGCACTCAGCGCACTGGGGGCTGTCAACCTGGCGGCTCTGGATGAACTGGGTGTCTCGCAAGAGCGAAAAAACTTCCTCGATGTCCAGTCGGCCGACCTGAACGAGGCCATCACCACGCTCGAAGACGCGATCCGGCGCATCGATCGCGAGACCCGTGATCTTTTGCAGAGCACCTACGATGCGGTGAACAAAGGCTTCGGCGAACTGTTCCCGGAGCTGTTCGGCGGCGGCGAAGCGCGGCTGATCCTCACTGGCGAGCAGATCCTCGACGCCGGCATTCAGGTGATGGCGCAGCCGCCCGGCAAGCGCAACAGCACGATCCATCTGCTGTCCGGCGGCGAGAAGGCGCTCACCGCCATCGCGCTGGTTTTCGCGATGTTCCAGCTCAATCCGGCGCCGTTTTGTCTGCTCGACGAGGTCGATGCGCCCTTGGACGACGCCAACACTGAGCGTTACTGCGATATGGTCAGACGCATGTCAGAACACACGCAATTTCTATTCATCACCCACAACAAGATCGCCATGGAGCTTGCACAACAGCTCGTAGGCGTCACGATGCAGGAACGCGGCGTCTCGCGCATCGTGGCTGTGGATCTCGACTCGGCCGGACAAATGGCGCAAGCAGCATGAATGAACGTTTCAGCCTGGATGGTTTTTCCCTGAGTTCCTTGTCGATGAGCCTGATACTGCTGATCCTGCTCGGGCTGGCGGCGGTACTGGGCTACAACGCCTGGGTGTCGAGACGGCGCGGCGCGGCGCGGCGCGAATCGTTGCCGGCGCAGGGCGCGGCGCGGCCGCCATCCGATCGTGGCGTGGCCGCGGCGTCCGCAGGTCGAGCCGAACCGTCGCTGACGAATCGCAGCGCGACCGGTGACCAGGTCAGCCCTGCGGCGGCGCGTGCGGCGGCTTTGTCCGCCGGCCAAACCGCAGGCGCAGCCCCGACCGGCGATCGAGCCCAGGCCGGCAGCGAACCCAGTCTTGGCAATCTGGACTTCGCCGATGCCCAGGGCACTGTGCCGACAGCCGCGAGTGCACACGACAGACCGATCAACGGCCTGAGTGCAGGCACTGCCGAGACATCGGCCCCAGCGACGTCAGGGTTCGGTGATGGCGTTGCGCAAGGGGCGGCGCAGAGGGCCTTGCCCGCAGGGGCGCCGGGTGGTGGGACCCGTCTGCACCCGCTCACCGATTGCATCATCGAGTTCGAACTCACAGATCCCATTGCGGCCGATCGTCTTTTGCCCACCGCGCACGCGTTCCGGCGGGTCGGCAGCAAACCGGTCATCCTGGAAGCGTGCACATCGGCGCCTGAATCTTCCGGTGAATTGCACTGGGGGCCGCTGGTGGCGCGCCAGCGCCTGTTCCGGGTTCGGGTCGGTGTTCAACTGGCCAATCGCCATGGGCCACTGAATGCCATGGAGTATTCGGAGTTCGTCAACGGTGTGCAGGCTCTGGCCGAACAATTGGCCCTGCTGGGCGACACCCCGGATATGAACACGGTGCTGCAGCGGGCGCGTGCCCTCGACGAATCCTGCGCCGCGCTCGATGCTCAGATCGGGATCAACGTCGAGGCGCCGGACGCGCTCGGCCTGAGCGAGCTGGCCCGTCTGGCCCAGGAGACTGGCTGCACCGAACGCGGCAACAACCGGTATGCCCGACTGGCCGAACAGGGCGAGGTCGTGTATTCGCTCAGCCTGAGCGACAGCCCGACCCGGCTTTCCCTGCTGCTCGACGTGCCCCGTGCACCGCTCGCCGCGCAGCCTTGGGCAGCGATGGTCGCCTGCGCCCGGCATTGCGTACAGCGCCTGGGCGCTCGGATGGTTGACGATCAGGGGCGCGCGCTCACCGAAGCCAGCCTGCAGCGCATCGAACAGCAGTTGCTCGAACGGCAGCAGGCGCTCGTCGCGGCCGGTCTGACGCCAGGTTCGTCGATGGCCCTGCGCGTTTTCAACTGAAGCGCGACCGCGACACAATGGAACCGTCGGCGCACGACCGGGCGCGTTCAACCGAGCTGCGGGCGCAGCTCGAGGCTTACAGCTACGAGTACTACGTGCTCGATGCGCCGAGCGTTCCGGACGCCGAGTACGACCGTCTGCTTGGCGAATTGAACGCGCTGGAGGTGCGTTTCCCCGATCTGCGCGACGCGTCGTCGCCCACTCAGCGGGTCGGCGCGGCACCGGCCAGCGGCTTTGGCGAGGTCCGGCATGCGGTGCCGATGCTGTCGCTGAACAACGCCTTCGAAGAATCCGATGTGATCGGTTTCGACCGGCGGGTGCGCGATGCCCTGGGCAATGGCCTGATGCCTGACGAGGAGATCGAATACGCCAGCGAGCTAAAGTACGACGGCTTGGCGATCAGTCTGCGCTATGAAGCCGGCAAACTGGCCCTGGGCGCAACGCGCGGCGATGGTGCCACCGGCGAAAACGTCACCGGCAACATTCGCACGGTGCGGGCCATTCCGCTGTGCCTTCGGACGCTGGCCGGCAGCCCGCCCGCAGTGCTCGAGGTGCGTGGCGAGGTCTTGATGTTCAAGGCCGAATTCGAGCGCATGAACCAGCAGCAGCGTGCGGCCGGCGAACGCGAGTTCGTCAATCCTCGAAACGCGGCGGCGGGCGCCCTGCGTCAGCTCGACCCCGGCGCCACCGCGCGCCGGCCGCTGCGATTTTTTGCCTACGGCATCGGCGAATTGCGCGGCGCGCCCGAGCCGGCCACCCAGACCGAACTCCTGCAATGGCTGCGCGAACTCGGCCTGCCCGTCGGCGCGTATCTGGAGCGGCCGATCGGCCCGCAGGGACTTGTCGACTATTACCGCCGCATGATGGTGCGGCGGGCTGCGCTGCCCTACGAGATCGATGGCGTCGTCTACAAAGTGAATCGCCGCGACTGGTATGAGCGGATCGGCTACGTGGCGCGGGCGCCGCGCTTCGCTGTCGCGCATAAATTCCCCGCCGAAGAGGCCGTCACCGAACTGCTCGACATCGAGATCCAGGTTGGACGGACCGGGTCGCTCACGCCGGTGGCCCGACTCAAACCAGTATTCGTCGGCGGCACCACCGTGTCGAACGCCACCTTGCACAACGAGGACGAGATCCGCCGCAAAGGCCTGCTGATCGGCGACGCGGTGGTGGTGCGCCGGGCCGGCGACGTGATTCCCGAAGTTGTTCGCGGGCTGCCCGAGCGGCGGCCACCCGAGAGCTCTCCCGAGTTCGCCGCCCGATATCGCGTCTTCACGATGCCCGACCACTGCCCGGTCTGTGGTTCACAGGCAGTCCGCGAAGCTGGCGAGTCGGCGTGGCGCTGCGCGGCAGGCCTGTTCTGTTCGGCGCAGCGAAAACAGGCACTGCTGCATTTTTCGCAGCGCCGGGCCATGGACATCGAGGGTCTGGGCGACAAGCTGGTCGAGCAGCTGGTCGACAGCGGCCAGGTGAGCTCGCCGGCCGATCTGTACCGACTGCGGGCGCAGTCCCTGACCGGCCTCGAACGAATGGGCGAGAAGTCTGCGGCCAATCTGATTGCCGCGATCGACCGTTCCCGCAGCCCCTCGCTTGCCCGCTTCCTGTTTGGGCTGGGCATCCGTCATGTCGGCGAAGAAGTCGCGCGCCAGCTGGCCGCCGACTACGGCGATCTGCAGCGTCTGATGGC
>JAYVOV010000482.1:0-4549 GCA_043757735.1 Burkholderiaceae bacterium | reverse complement strand
GGTCGACCGCGATAGTGCGGCGCCAGTCGGCCAGGCTTTTGCCTTCGATCGGCCCGCCGCCGCCAGCCGATGAAATGCCGGCGTTGTTGAGCAGTATGTGAACCGCGCCGAACCGATCGAGCGCCGCCTGCATGACGCGTTCCCAATGCGGCTCCTCGACGACGTCGTGGCTCATGAAAAAAGCGTCGCCGCCCGCGCGGCCGATTTCGGCAGCCACCGCCTGACCGCGTGTCTCGTCGAAATCGGTGCAGACCACTCGTGCGCCTTCGCGGGCGAGCAGTCGAGCACTGGCCGCGCCAATACCGCTACCGGCGCCAGTGACGATGGCGACCTTGCCGCTGACCCGCCCGGTCGGGCGTTGCGGCGCATGTGACGCTGGGGTGCTCATGGTTTCTCCGGAAGACTGGCGATCATCAGATGGGGGGTGTCGGGGTGCACGGTCTTGTCTTCTCCGTAGTGCAGCGGCAGCCTGCGAATGTACCCGATGTCGGGGCGTGTGCTGACGCGCCGCCGGGCGCCGGGGCCAGCACCTGCGGTAAGATCGCCGGCTTCGCCCCGGTGGCGGCTTGTCGGCCGCCACATCCGGGCGCCGCAGAGCCAGAGACGCCAACAATCGCCATGTTCGATTCCATCCGCAAACACCAGCGAATTCTGCAGTTCATCTTGCTGCTGCTGATCTTCCCCGCCTTCGTTTTCTTTGGCGTTTCGGGCTACGACAAATTTCTCTCCGATGACGACAATGTCGCGAAGGTCGATGGGGTCATGGTCACGCGCCAGGAGTTCGACCAGTCGATGCGCCGCCAGCTCGATCAGCTGCGCCAGGTGGTCGGCGATCAGGTCGATGCACGGATGCTCGACACGCCGGCCGCCCGCAACGAAGTGCTCGACGGACTGATCGCGCAGCGGGTTCTGCAGCGCGAGGCGTCGGCCCATCACCTTGGCGTCAGCGACGCCAAACTGCGCAGCACGATTCTCGACATTCCAGGGCTCAAGAAACCGGACGGCAGCTTCGATATGGAGCGTTATCAGACGCTGCTCAAAGCGCAGGGCCTGAACGAAGGGATGTTCGAGAATCAGATGCGCCGGGATCTGTCGCTGCAGATCTTGCCCGAGGCCGCCAGCCAGTCGGCCTTCCTGCCGAAGTCGGTCGTGACCCGGCTGATTGCGCTGCAGGAAGAGACCCGCGAAGTTCGTGAACTGGTGCTCAAGCCGGGCGATTTCGCCGATAAGATCAAGCTCAGCGACGAACAGATCAAGCAGTATTACGACACCAATGCCCTTGATTTCGAGACCCGGGAGTCGGCCCGGATCGAGTACCTGATCCTGAGCGCGGCTGACCTTGCGCAGCAGGTTGTCGTCACCGAGGACGAACTGCGCGCCTACTACACACAGAACAAGGCGCGCTACGCAACGCCCGAGCAGCGCCAGGCCAGCCATATCCTGGTGCGCCTCGAGCCCGGCGCCAGCGATGCGGACCGCAAGGCGGCACTCGCCAAGGCACAGTCACTGCTCGCGCAAGCCCGCAGCAGTGCCGATTTCGCGGCGCTCGCGAAGGCGCAGTCGCAAGACCCGGGGTCGGCCCCGCAAGGGGGGGACCTGGGCCTGTTCGCGCGCGACACGATGGTCAAGCCATTCGCGGACGCTGCCTACGCAATGAAGGTGGGCGACATCAGCGACGTGGTCGAATCCGAGTTCGGACTGCACATCATCAAGCTCACCGCCATCCAGCCGGGCGGCGAAAAGCCCTTCGAGGCGGTGCGCGCCAGCATCGAGACCGAGATCAAGCGCCAGCAGGCGACCAAGCGCTTTACCGAGGCCGCCGAGGCCTTTACCAATCTGGTCTATGAGCAGTCCGACAGCCTCAAAGCGGCAGCCGATCGGTTCAAGCTCAAAATCCAGAGCGCCGATGCCGTCGACCGAAAACCGGGTGCGGCCGCGCCTAAATCACCTTTGACAAATCCGAAGCTGCTGACCGCCTTGTTTTCGGCTGAATCGGTGAAGACCAAACGAAATACTGAAGCGATCGAGGTCGGCGGCAATACCTTGGTCTCGGCGCGAATAGTCGAACACCGGCCGGCTCAGAAGAAGCCATTGGACTCGGTCCGGGCGGAGGTCATGGCCAAGCTCACCGCCCAGGAGTCGCGGCGGCTGGCCCGGGAGGCCGGTGAAGCGCGCCTAAAATCGCTCCAAGGGGGAGAGCAGCCCGCGGCCGGGTTGTCTGAGCTGCGCAAAGTCGCGCGCAGCGGCGCGCCGCAGATCGCGCCGGATGCCCTCGAGCCTGTCTACCGTGCGCCGGCCGGCAAGCTGCCCGCGTGGGTCGGCGTGGCGCTCTCGAACGGCGACTTCGGGCTGTACCAGGTGCTCAAGGTGACTCCGCCGTCTGCCGAGACGATTGCCAAACAGCGCGCGCAGTACGAGACGCAACTGGTGCAGGTCGTCTCTCAGCAGGACTTCAGCAACTATCTGGAGTCTCTCAAGGCCCGGGCCAAGATCACTCGTTTTCCGGAGAAGGTGACCGAGAAGCCGGAACAGCTGCGCTGATTGTTGCAGAGCCGCTGACTGGGCGCAGCCGGCGGTGGCTGCTGTCTGGCCGGTGGCCAGGACTCAACTGTGACAGCAGCCGAGAATCCGGCCGGCGGCGGCGGCCAGATCGTGTTCGCTGGCACCGGCGAGTTCAATTGGCGTGAAGCTCGCCAAATGAGCGAAGTTGCGGGCCATCGAGCCTTCGTAGGCCGGGTCGTAGTGGTCGGTCAGCAGTGACTGAACCAGTTCAGGCCAGCGGCCTGAGCGCGCGAGCTGTGCCCACTCGCCGACCTTGGCATGACCATGATGCGGGATCAGTCCTTGCAGGCGTGCGATCAGCTGGTCGGGGTTGTCCACGAAGTGACGGTAGTCTCTGATCAGCAGTTCGCAGCGCACCGCGTCGGCTGCCTGTACCTTTACCCCTCGAGCAGCCCTGATCGCCTCGATCAGAGCCTCGGGCACGTGACACTGACCGACCTTGCGGCTTTCCGATTCGACCAAAATTGGGCGAGCGGGGTCGCTGCGCCGCAGAAAATTCCAGATCAGGGTGTCGAAATGCTTCTGCGTGGGCTGCGCTTCGTGCGGCAGGTGCCCGAGCACCGAGCCCCGGTGTCGCGCCAGGGCCTCCAGGTCGAGAACCTGGGCCCCTTGCGCGGCAAGCTGCTCGAGCAGCAGGCTCTTGCCGCTGCCGGTGCGGCCCGCGACGACGAAAAATTGCCGCTGCGCCGGCCACCGTGCCAGGTCAGCCGTCACCTGACGGCGAAAGGCACGGTAGCCGCCTTCGAGCACCTCGACCCGCCAGCCGATGCGCGCCATGACGGTCGCCAGGGAACCCGAGCGGTTGCCGCCGCGCCAGCAGTAGACCAGCGGGCGCCAATCGCGCGGCATGGTCGCCAGCGCACCCTCCAGCAGGTCGGCGATGTTGCGCGAGACCAGCGCCGCCCCGAGCCGTTTGGCTTCAAAGGAGCCAGTCTGCTTGTACAGAGTCCCGACCCGTACCCGCTGCTCGTCATCGAGCACCGGAGCACTGCGCGCGTTCGGCAGATGATCGAGAGTGTGCTCGGCCGGGCTGCGCGCGTCGAGAATGGCATCGTACTGGTCGAGGTTGGCGATGGCCCGCTCGATCGCGACCAACTGGGCATCGCAGGACTTGGCGTTCACGGCGGCGTCAATGCAAAGTGGGTGGAAGGGTGTCCGGCGGTGCGTGCGTGCGTGCCCGCCAGACAGCGGGCGTGCGGACCGTTCAGGGAGCCGGATTGTAGTACGTCGCTTTGGCTGGGCCGATCCACGTACAATCAGCCGATGAAGGTTTTCGATCTCGTGTGTGAGCAGGGCCACGTCTTTGAGGGCTGGTTCGATTCGACCGAAGGGTATGAATCGCAGCAGACTCGAGGCTTGGTCGAGTGTCCGATGTGCGGCAACGCAAAGGTCGCCCGCAAGCCGTCGGCCCCGCGTCTGAATTTGTCGTCAGCCTCGGCACCGTTGCCGCAGGCAGAGCAGCCGTCGCCCCAGCAATTGCAGCAGATGTGGATGCAGATGGCCAGGCAGATTCGCGAGAACACAGAAGACGTCGGCGAGCGTTTCGCCGAGGAAGCCAGGCGCATCCACTACCAGGAAGCACCGGTGCGCGGCATTCGTGGGGTGGCCACGCCCAAGGAGAGCGCTTCACTCGCCGACGAAGGCATCGATGTCTTTTCGTTTCCGATGCCGGTTTCGGGCAAAGAGCCGCTGCAGTGAGCGTCGGCGCAAGCCAATGAGTCAGCGCTGATCAATTGTTTCGCCAGCAGAACCACCGCCGGCCGCAATCGTTGCTTCGTCGCGTGCCGATCCAGTAAGCTGATCCTTCGCTCATCACAATGACGGCCGGGCCTGTCTCGGGCACCGGTCGAAGGAGACACTTCATGGATCGCAGAACACTGCTCAAGTCCGGTGGGGCACTGGTCGCCACGGCCGCTGGCGCGACCGCGCCAGCCATCGCGCAGACCGCCAAATGGCCCAGCCGCGAAATCACGCTCATCAATCCGAA
>JAYVOV010000481.1:0-4559 GCA_043757735.1 Burkholderiaceae bacterium | reverse complement strand
CCCCGTGGTTTGGAAATATCCAGCAGGCCCACGGTCAGGCCCTCAAGCCGGTCCGGACGGACCAGCCTTGCGCGCAACGCCGGGCTTTGCTCAGACGTTGGATCCATTACGACTGTCACGATTTCACCTCCCTGGTAACCGGTAGAGATCCGGCAAAACCGCCGGCCGACCAACCTGCAATGATGCCGGAGAACATGCCGGCGCCGCCGCCAGCCCGAACGACAAAAAGCCCGCCCGGGCGAAACTTATTCCTTGTGGTCACGGCCACCTGCGGCGCGTAACCTTCGTCGATCCCTTTGGCGCCCCGCACGAGCTGATCGGCGGGGATTTCGCAGAGCCGGTAGAGTTCTTCCAGGAGGCGAGCCTTGCTCCAGCCTGCCTGCCGGAAGGTGCGTTCATGCTCGGGGCAGACAACCAGCATGGCATCGCAGGCGGGCGCAAGCTTGACGTTGTGAATAGCCTTGAGCGACTCGGCCATGCTCCGAGCAAGGCTTTCCGGCGTTCGGGACTTCTGATCAACGACGCCCTGCAGGCCGAACCCGGCATAGACGGTGACGGCGGAAACCCCTCGCGGGACACCAAAATCGGTGGACAGGGGCTCCCATGACGAGCCTTCTTCGTCTTCGGCAAAACAGTAGGTGTATTTGCCCGGGTTGCCGAGCGTGGCACGATCGACTTCCTGGGGGCGGCCACCGCCGACATTGCGAATGATCAGTTGCAGGGCGCGGCCGATGGTGGCGTTGGCCCGGTTGCCCTGGCCCAGCGCATTGCCGCGGGCATTCATGGAAATCTGGCGCCGGACGGGGCCGTTGACGATCACGACGGGGCCGACGAACATGGTGGTCGCAAGTACACCGTGCATGGAAAACGCCGGATCGAGGGCTGCCTCGACTGCGGCCAGCACCACCGGCAGATAGTCGGGCTTGCAGCCCGCCATCACCGCGTTGATCGCCACTTTCTCGACCGTCAGAGTGGCGAGATTCGGCGGGCACAGGCCCAGCACTTCTTTCGGGTCACGGGTGGTGCCGCTCAGCATGCGCATGACCCGCTTCTGGGTGGGCGGCACCACTGGCAGGCCATCGGTCCAGCCGCGCTCGTAGATCGCTTCGATCTCGTCCTCGTCCTCGCCGAACTCGACACGACGGGCCGTCAGTCCGGTTTCACCGAAGCGGATCCGCAGGTCTTCGAGAGTGCCGGGCTCGACATTCTTTGCACCGCACCCGGGGCGAATGGCGGGAAGCCCCGCGCCAAGTCCCTGCAGGCCGCTGACACGCTCCCACTCGGTGCGATCCCAGCCGTATGTACGGGCCGCCTCATGGCCGCCGGCACGGCGGATCAGCGTCGGGACTATCTCGATGCCCAGTCGATGGGAAACGTTCAAGGCGGTATCGTCAATGCGGCTTGCGACCGATTCCGGAAAAGTCGGGTCGTCCTGCGTATAGACCGTGATCCCACCCCGTGCGGCCAATTCGGCCAGTACGGGCGCGGAGAGTTCGCAGGTCGGGCAGTCGCGCTTGACCACCGCGACCAGGCCATCGGCGGGCAGGCCATCGGCGGGCAGGCCATCGGCGGGCAGGCCATCGGCGGGCAGGCCATCGGCGGGCAGTGTCAGCTCGGAAGCGGGCATTTGGTCTCTCATTAAATGCATTGGTTCTCTTTGACATTACCTCAAAACCGGCGACGGCGAGTTCGCCGGCGTGCCGATCCTTGCGGATGCTGCGCCGGCTCGCCCGGCAGGCTGTGCAATGATGCAGGCAGCAAAAATTCAAGGCCTTCAAAAAGGCCCGTTCAACACGGAGACACACCATGAAGAAACACACGCAGGAACTCGACTCAACCCGTCGCCATCTCCTGGGGCTGGCCGCAGCCGGGCTCGCCACCGGACTGGCCAACCGGGCCGCCCATGCACAAGCGGGAAGCTTCCCCAACAAACCCCTCAGAATCGTTGTGCCCTTCAATGCCGGCAGCGGCTCAGACAGCGCCTCGCGCGTTTATGGAGAGGTGATGGGGCGACTGCTGGGGCAGTCAGTCGTGGTCGAAAACCGGCCCGGCGCCAGCGGCCTGCTCGCCATCCAGAACGTCAAGCAGGCGCCGGCTGACGGTTACACCCTGTTTGTGGGCACCACCTCACCAATGTGTGTGATGCCCGTCCTGACCAAGAACCTGCCCTACGACGCCTTCAAGGACCTGCGACCGGTCCATGGCTTGTCGGTCGGGGGGGCAACCATCATCGTCAAGGGCGATTCGCCCTACAAAACCCTGCCGGAGCTGCTGGCCGCTGCCAAGCGCGAGAACAAGATCCTGAACGTGGGCACGTATTCGGATGGCTACATGCTGGTCGGTCAGTGGGTCGGCGCGGTGGGCGGCGTCAAGGTCAACAACATTCCCTACAAAGGGGGCATTCAGTCGCAGACCGACCTCGCCGCCGGCCAGCTCGATCTGGCGATCAATGACTCGAGCGGCATCGCGCAGCTCAAGCGCGAGGGCCGCATCCGCGCGCTCGCCATCACCAGCGACAAGCGCGAGCCCAAATACCCGGACGTCCCGACGATGCTGGAGCTGGGTTACAGCGCTTTCGAGACCTACGTCTTCGCCTCGCTGTACGTGCGCGCCGAAACACCTGACGACATCACCATCAAACTGGCTGACACGGTGCGCGCGGCGATGCTCTCGCCCGAGGGCAAGGCTTATCAAGCAGCCAACGCGGGCCTGCCGATGATGCTGCACACCAAAGAAATGGGCGACTTCCAGCGCAAGGAATACGAGCGTTTCAAGAAGGTGGCCGAAGCCGCGGGCATTCAGCCCAAGTGATTCCAATGGAATTGGAACCCGTCTACGAGAACGATTTCCGTGCCATCGGATACCCGCTGCGCCTGTACAGCGGCCAGGACGCGCTCGCGAACCTGCCCGCTGAACTGAAGCGACATGGCGCATCGCGCGCCTTCATCGTGTGCGGACGTACTGTGTCGCGGCAGTTCGACCTGATCACCCGGATCAAGTCCATTCTCGCGGGCAACTGCGCCGGGTTGTTCGACGAGATGGACAAGGACACCTCATTGTCCGCGGTGACTCGGGCCGCGCAGGCTGGCCTCGAGGCCAATGCCGACCTGCTGATCAGTGTGGGCGCGGGCAGCGTGACACAGGGCACGCGGGTGGTGGCGATCCTTATGGCAGAGAAGCGTCCGCTGGATCAACTGATCACCCAGTACCCCGAGAACGCGCCCGCGATCAGCCCCAAGCTGCTCGAACCCAAACTGCCGATCATCAATGTTCTGACTGCGGCAACCAGCGCGCAGAATCGGGCGGGCTCGGCGGTGAAGGATCCTGATCGTGATCACCGCATGGAAGTCTTCGATCCCAAGACACGGCCGGTCGCGGTCTTCTGGGATTCGGACGCGCTGATGACGGCTCCGGCATCGTTGGTGAGAACCACCGCGGCATCGGTGTATTGGCGATCCATGGTCAACCTGGGTGCCAGGCGGCTCTCGCCGCTCTCGGAGGGCGACAGGCTGCAGGCTTTCCGGCTCGCGCAATTTGCCCTGCAGCGGGTGGCCGATGCGAGCGATCCAACGCCGCGCATCGCCGCCTGCGCGGCGTCGTTCCTGCAGAACCGCGACGCCGACGATGGCGGCTCGATGACCGGCGGACACTGGGTGACGCGGGTGGTGTATGCATTTTCGACAGCCCTCTTTCAGCTGCATCCGCACGTCGGCCAGGGTGAAGCCAACACCGCTGTCACCGCGACGGTCATGCGCCGACTGGGTTCGCGCGACCCGCAGGCAATGGCGTTGATCGCGCAAGGCCTGGGCGCGTGGAAAGAGGGTGACCCGATCGCATCGGCCCCGGAAAAAGCCGCCCTCGAACTGGAGCGCGTCTTCACCTCGGTGGGCATGCCGATCAGGGTTTCGGCACTCGGAATAGTGCGGGACAGCCTGCCGCGGATCGTCGAGAACTCGTTGAAAAACTTCAACGCAGACCCGAAGCGGGAATTCCTTCGGGAACGCGACATGCTGCTCGAACTCATTGAGGCCTGTTGGTAGCCTCAGCCTTGACGCCGGACAGAACTTAGCCGTGTTTCAACCAATCCCCGAACTGGCTTATTTCCGTCTGCTGGTGGCCGACTCGCAGGCCATTCCGCTGCTGGAGGCGGCCACGTCGATCGGAGTCGACGCCTATCCGTCGCTCGACCTGCAAGAAACGCTGTCGACCTTCGATGGGCTGGCCCAGCAGCTTGCCGAGAGCTGCCGCGGCGCATCGACCGAAACCGCGCGCCTGCAGCGCGTCGGCCGCTTCTTCTACGGCAAGCTCGGCTTCGCCGGCAACGTCAACAATTACTACGATCCCGACAACAGCTACGTGCACCGGGTGCTCGCCACCCGGCGCGGCATACCGATCACGCTGGCACTGCTGTTCACAGAACTGGGCCGCCATGTCGGCCTCGACATCGACGGTATCGCTTTTCCCGGACATTTTCTGGTCAAGGTGAATCTGCACGACGGCATCGTTGTCATCGACCCATTCAGCGGGCGCAGCCTGGACATCGACGAACTCCAGCACAG
>JAYVOV010000480.1:0-17341 GCA_043757735.1 Burkholderiaceae bacterium | reverse complement strand
GCCGTCTACTGGAAGAAGCGCATCAAGGACGGCGACACCAGCCTGGCGGCGCGGATCATCAATACCACCTCGGTCTCGGGCATCTACGGCAACATCGGGCAGACCAACTACGGGGCTGCCAAAGCGGGCATTGCGTCGATGACCATCATCGCCGCCCGCGAACTCAAGCGCTACAACGTCACGGTGAACGCGATCTCCCCGCATGCGCTCACCCGCATGACCGAAGATCTGGGCAATCCCACCGAAGAACAAAAGGCCGCGCGTGACCCGCGCTGGATTGCACCGGTGGTGGTATGGCTGGCCAGCCGCGAAAGCAGTCATGTGACCGGCCGGATCATCGAGGCGGGCGGCGGCCATCTCGGCATCACCGAAGGCTGGCATCCCGGTCCGATGGCCGAGCAGGTGGCAGATCCCCGGGCGGTAGGCCCGATCCTCACCGATCTGGTCGCGCGTGCTCAACCCAATATGGGCATGAACGGCAAGCCGGCTGAAATCTGATTCACGGATGGGCCTCGCGGCCCCATCCCGAGCCAAGGAGTGCGAGATGAACGACGATTCAATGGTCCTGTATTCGGTCGAGGCGGGTGTCGCGACGCTGACTTTCAATCGGTCCGACAAGCTGAATGCATTGACGCCCACGATGCTCGATCTGTTCTTCTCGCGCGTGACGAAGGCCGCCGCCGCCGCAATGGCGCGATGACATCGGCCCCAGCCTGCAGCGGTACTTCAGTGGCGGCTGGAATGCGCTGATCACCTCGCGAAAGCCGACCATCGCTGCGATCAACGGTGCGGCTTTCGGCTGGGGGTTCATTCTTTCGCTGCATTGCGGCATCCGCTTTGCGGCGAAGTCGGCGCTGTTCAACGCAACCTTCGCGCGTCTGGGCGTGCCGGCAGAGAAGGGTGTCGGCTGGCTGCTGCCCAGGCTGATCGGCACGGCGCGTGCGGCCGATCTGCTGTACACGGCGCGGCGCTTTGATGGTGTCGAGGCCGAACGCCTGGGCGTCGTCAACGCGGTGTTCGACGATGACGCATTGATGCCGCATGTGCTTGGCTACGCGCGCGCTGTCGCAGCCAACTCGGCGCCCCGTGCATTGGCGGCGATGAAAGCGCAGATCTGGACCGCTGCCGAAGATTCCTACGATGAGGGTTTGCCGCCGCGAATCTCGAGCAGGACCGCTGCACCCAGACTGAAGATTTCCGTGAAGGTCTGAGCAGCTACAAGGAAAAACGGGCGCCCTCGTTCAACGGGCGCTGACAGACCCGCGACATGCTGGTGGCCCCGTGCTGCGCGCGGGCGCGCCGCACGGGGTTTTTCGGTCAAGCCACTGTCGCCGATTCGCGCAAGCGCAGCAGCGCGACATCGTCGATTCCCAGCTCGCGCAGCAAAGCATCGGTGTGCTCGCCGTGAAGCCCGGTGCCCCGGTAGACGCCGGGTGTACGGTGAAACACGACCTGCGCGCCATGCCGAAGGTAGGCGCCCCATTCTTTGTGCATGGCTGGCAGCACCAGGCCCTCGGTACGGGCCTGTGGATCGTGCAGGAAGAACTGCTCTGGCAAGGCCGTGTCGGCCTGCACGCAGCCCACGCCATGACCCGCCAGCTGCGATTCCCACTGCGCGGCGCTCGCCTGTCCGAACATCGCCTGCAATGCTGCGGCAGTCTCGTTGCCGCCGGCCTGCGCGACCGCGAAGTCCAGCACCGGAACGGCGGCCATCGCGGTGCCGAGCAGTGCCCGCATGCGCTGCCATTGCGCGCTCTCGGCGAGCCCCAGAAACACCCAGCCCTGGGCGCAGGGATACAGGCGCCACAGCGGGTTCAGACCAAACCCTTCACGGTCTGGCGAGACGCGCGGCTGCTTGCCGGGATAGCGCAGGCAATCGTCGAAGTTGGCATAGGCATTGGCGCCGAACATGTCGATGAAAATCTGCTGTCCGACACCGTGACGGCTGCGCGCGGTCAGTCCGAGCAGGGCTGCTGAACAGATCACCACCGAGGTGTTGGGATCGGGATTGACATCGTTGGCGCGCATCAGGCGTCGCGCGGTTTCACGCGATTGCGGCAGATCCATCTCGCCGAGATCAGGTGCACCACCGATCTGATGCAGCACTCCGCCCAGAGCCGCGCCGGGAATGGGGTGCGTGGACGGCCGCAGCGCACCCGGCCCGGCGGGGCCATAACCATTGGCCGACAGGTACACCAGCTCGGGATTGAACGCTGCGAGCTGCTCATAGCCCAGGCCGAGCCGCTCGGGCACGCCCGGCCGGTAGTTGTGAATGAAGACATCGGCCCTGGCGATGAGGCGCTGTGCGATCTCGCGCGCCTTCGCCTGTTTGAGGTCCAGACCGATGCACTCCTTGCCGGTGTTCACCCGGGCCGCGCCAATGCCTGGCCCCATGGTGCGGAACGGATCGCCGTCGAGCGGTTCGAGTTTGATGACCCGCGCGCCCATGTCGGCGAGCAGCGAAGCGGCGAATGGCGCCGCGATGATGGTTGCCGCCTCCACGACAGTGATGCCGTCCAGCGGCGCCCGAGTCGGCGGGCGAGTGCCGATCGCCAGCGACGCGGCGCCAGCGCCCGAAGCCAGTTCGGCCAGCACGTCGCGCGTGTGCTGGCCGACGGCTGGCGCGGACCCGCCGGCGCTGCCGGGCGTGCGGGTGAGGTTGGCGAGCAGGCCGAGCTGGCGCCCGGTCTGGCCGAGCGGCAGCGAATGGCCATTGGCGAGAAGATCATCGTCGTCCAGCGCCTGCTGGGTGCTCTGGTACGGGTGCGAGGCCACGCCGCCGTCGGCGATGAACAGGGTCTGCCACTCGTCGAGGGTCTTTTCGCGCAGGCGTGTCAGCATGAGGTCGCGGAAAAATTCCCGTTTCTGCTCCGGCCAGAGATCTGTCGGCCCCGACACGTCCAGCGCGTCGAACTCCCGGTTCAGCCCGACCGCCCGGACGAAGTTCATGAACAGATGGGGCAGCAGGTTGCCCATCTGCAGCCAGCGTCCATCCTTGGTCCGCAGGGGGTGATAGTTCAGGGTGGGCATGACGGTTGCCGGATCCGGGGGCGCCGGCAATTCCGCTTCACCGCGGGCGCGCCGCTGCGCGTTGACCTGTTCGGCGAGCACGTTGTTCATTTCAAAAGGCAGCAGGCCGCGCAGCAGTGAGGTCTCCAGCACCTGGCCCACGCCGTCGCGCCGCCGCGCGTGCAGTGCTGCCAGCACGCCCGACAACAGCGATTGCGAGGCTGCGTGCGTGGCCACCTGAAGTGCGGCGTAGACAGGGCCGGTGCGCGAGGGCAGACCCCGAAACTGCAGCATGCGACCCACCTTCGCGGCAACCAGCGCCTCATAGGGGGGGTAGTCGGCGTAGGGTCCGCTGCGTCCGAACGCGCTCACCCAACCGATCACCAGCCCGACGTTGATGGCCGACAGCTCGGCATCGGCCGGTGTGCTGGTCGACGCTGTCGGCCCGCGCAGCCAGACATCAGCGCGGCGCGCCAGATGCGTCAGCAGCTGCTCGCCCGGCGCGCCGCCGGGCAGCACGACGCTTTGCTTGCCGCGCAGCCAAAGCGGCGCCGACGCCATCTTGCGCCAAGGGTCGCCGGCGGGCGATTCGAGCTTGATCACGCGCGCGCCGAAGTCGGCCATGACCATGCTGGCCAGCCCGGCAATCGGGCCCTCGCTTTCATCGACCACCACCACACCATCCAGCGGCGTTTTTTCGCTCATTGTTGATCCCAGTCTGTCGGCAGCATCGCCGCGCTTCGTTTCAAACACTCAGGCCGAAGCCTGGCCCTTCGGTACTGACCAGTTCAGTTAGACGCGCGTGGTGCGTTACGGCTCGGCTCTGCCAGCTGGTGAGCGAAAGCGATGCGCCGATCGCCCCGGCTGAAATGCCCATGAACTGGCTCAGGCCAGAGACCGCCGCGCGGCGCTCCAGGCTGACCCCGGCGAAAATCACAGTCTGCAGCGGTATGTAAAAAAACGAAGTGGCGATGCCCTGCACGAGCACCAGGGCGAACATCACGGTGACCGACGACATGGCCAGCGCGGGCCGGCCTGCACGAGCGGGTAGCTGCCCAGCAGCAGCAGCATCAGCGTAAGACGTACTTGTCCCAAGCGCTGAGTGAGCCAGCCGGCCAGCGGCACCGCGATGGCGTTGGCGACGCCGAACGATGTGATGACCCAGGTACCCTGGGACGGGCTGACGCCGAGGTCGCCGGCAATCGCCGGGATCGAGACGTTGGTGATCGAAGTATCCAGCACCGTCATGAACGTTGCCGCCGACACCGACACCGTCACCGACAGCGTGCCGAAGATCAGCTTGGCGCCCTCGCAGCGGGGTATGCACAGTCATCATGCAGATTACTCGCCCCGCCGGTGCTGCAACAGCGACCCGGGGGTGAGGCGAGGTCACAAATTCAAAATCGACACTCGACGAAATCCACTAAGCTGCGCAAGACCTCACGCGGGCGCCAGGAGACAGGCTCCTGGTGCCTGCCCAATCCAGGAAACGGAGACCTCGACATGCCCTCAGCCGCCTCCATCAATACCGTTCTCGGGCCGATCGCGCCCTCGCAGCTGGGCTTCACGCTCATGCATGAGCATGTGATGGTGAGCACGAGCGGCTTGTATCAGAGCTACCCGGATCTGCTCGGCCGTGGCCCCGAGGCGCGTGCGATCGCGTGCCTGAAGAAAGCCAAGGCCGGCGGCATCGACACCATCGTCGATGCCACCACCTTCGATCTGGGCCGCCATGCGCCGCTGCTTGCGTCCGTTTCGCGGGCCAGCGGCGTCAACATCATCAACGTCACCGGCTGGTGGCTCGACGTGCCGCGTTTCCTGCGCGGGGTGGGGGTCAACCAGATGGCGCGCGAGTTCGTGCGTGATGTGCAGGAGGGGTTTCGCGGCACCGACATAAAGGCTGGTCTGCTCAAGTGCGCCGCCGACCTCGACGGCGTGACGCCGCCGCTGGAAACCATGGCGCGTGCGGTGGCGCGTGCGCACCGCGAAACCGGCCTGCCGATCATGGTGCATTCGCATCCGGGCACGCAGCTCGCCCGGCGCCAGATCGAGATCTTCCGTGAGGAGGGCGTCGATCTCACCCGGGTCAAGATCGATCACTCCAACGACACAACCGACACCGAATACCTGAAGTGGATTCTCGATCAGGGCTGTTACCTGGGCTTTGACCGCTATCCCGGCCGGCTGGTCAGTCCGAAGATGCGCACCATCACGCTCAAGAAACTGATGGACGACGGTTACACCAGCCGGCTGTGCCCATCTCACGACTGCATCTGCCTGCACATTCACAATGAGCAGCCCGATGGCAGCATTCCGGATGCGCACGATTTTTTCCGCGGCAATCCCGACCAGTACCTGTACATGCACCGTCATGTGATCCCGCAACTGCGCGAGGCCGGCTCGAGCGAGGCCGACATTCAGACGCTGTTCGTCGAGAATCCGCGGCGGTTTCTGGCCAACGCCTGAATTGCCGACAGCCCAACGCTTCCACGACACGCGGCCCGCTCGTTCAGGCCCGGTCGATTGCCAGGCATCAGGAGAAAAAATGGACACCGAACAACGACCCTTCGAAGGCCTGAAGGTCATCGACTGCGCCAGCTTCATTGCGGCACCCGCGGCGGCAACGATACTTTCCGACTTCGGCGCCGACGTGGTGAAAATCGAACCGCCGCAAGGCGATCCCCACCGCGAGCTGTATCGCGGTCCGGGTGCCGCGCCGAGTGAACGCAACTACTTCTGGGAACTCGACTCCCGCAACAAACGCAGTCTGGTGCTCGATCTGAAGCAGCCCGCCGGGCTGGCGGTGCTGCTGCGGCTGGTGGCTGGCGCGGATGTGTTCATCACCAACCTGCCACTGCCGGTGCGCCGCCGTCTGAAGATCGACCATGGCGCGCTCGAGTCATTGAATCCGCGACTCATCTACGCCTCGTTCACTGCGTATGGCGAACAAGGTGCGGAGGCCGACAAGACCGGATTCGATTCAACTGCTTACTGGGCTCGCTCGGGCCTGATGGATCTGATTCGTGCCGATCACACCGCGCCTCCTACCCGATCGGTCGCCGGTATGGGCGACCACCCGAGCGCGATGGCTTTGTACGCGGCGATCGCCACCGCCTTGTACAGGCGCGAGCGCACCGGGCGGGGCGGGCTGGTCCGTTCGTCGCTGATCGCCAATGGCCTGTGGGCTAACGGATCACTCGCGCAGGGCACCTTGAGCGGGACTGTCTTCCCGCCGCGCCAGCCGCGCGAACTCTCGCCCAACGCGCTGGGCAACCTCTACCAGTGCCGCGACGGGCGCTGGCTCAACCTGATCGTGCTCAACGAGCGGCAGTTCCTGCCTTTGCTCCAGGCGTTGGGTTGTCCTGAATTGGGCGACGATCCGCGGTTCGCGGAAATTGCGGCGCGTCGCCTGCACAGCGCCGAGCTGGTGGCTCTGCTGGACCGGCAGTTCAGTCAGCGCGATCTGGCCGAATGGCGCGAACGTCTCGACGCGGCAAGCATCACCTTCGGCGTCGTCGGCCGGCTTGCGGATATCCCCGACGACGAACAGATGCGTGCCGCCGGCGCGCTGGTGCCGTTCGCCGACGGCAGTGGCCTGACGGTTTCAAGCCCGTTCGAGATCGATGGCGTGCAGAAGGTGCCGGCAGGACCGGCGCCCGCGCTCGGACAGCATTCGGCCGCGGTGCTGCGCGGCGCGGGGTTCAGTGACAATGAAATCGCAGCGCTGCGGGCCTCAGGCGTGATGAAGGGCTGACCGCGATCTGCCAGCAGGGCGTTCGATCGATCTGCGCGGATCGCTCTTGCCAGTCGAGCCCGGCGGATTTAGGCTGGTTGCGATTTCAATTCACCACATCGAAGGCCATGACACCAACCAGTCCGCACTCGAACGAGCCCGCCCCGGAAGATACGGGCGACTGCCCACTGATCAGCCCCCTGGCGCTCAAGATCGCCCTGCGAGATGGCGGCGAGATCGCTGTTCTCGACGTTCGCGAGACTGGCGTCTACACCTATAGACACCTGCTGTTTGCGGTGTCCGCGCCCCTGTGGCGGCTTGAAATGCTGATCGACCGCCTGGTGCCGCGCCGCTCGACGCGGGTGGTGCTGGTGGACGGCAATCAATCACTGTCGCTGCAGGCCGCCGACAAACTGCGCCGCCTTGGCTGGACCGATCTGTCGATCCTGGCCGGTGGTACCGATGGCTGGGCTGCGGCCGGTCTCGAGCTGTACGAAGGCACCAACGTGCCCAGCAAGGCGTTCGGCGAAGTGATCGAACACCTGAAGCACACCCCCTGGATCGAAGCCGACGAGCTGCAAGCACGAATCGCCGCCGGCGAGAATCTGGTGGTGGTGGACAGCCGCACGCCGGAGGAATACCACCAGTTCACGCTGCCCTTCTCGCATAGCCTGCCGGGTGGCGAGCTGGTCTATCGGATCCAGGAAATCGCACCGGATCCGAACACGCTGGTGGTGGTCAACTGCGCCGGCCGTACCCGCAGCATCGTCGGCGCTCAGACCCTGATCGATGCAGGAATCCCCAACAAGGTGGTGTCGCTGAAAGATGGCACGATGGCCTGGCTGCTCAGCGGACGTCAGCTCGCCCGTGGACGCCAGCCGCACCTGCCCGAACCCGGCGAAGCGAGTCTGGCGGCGGCGCGTGAACGCGCCGCCGCCGTCGCAGTCAAGGCAGGCGTTCAGCGGCTGGACGCATCCGGGCTGGCTGCGCTGCAAGCCGGGCAGTCGACGCGCTCGCTGTTCTGTTTCGATGTCCGCACCCGCCAGGAATTCGAGGCGGGACACCTGGAGGGCTGGCGCTGGGCGCCGGGTGGGCAGCTGGTGCAGGCCACCGACGAATACCTGGCCACCCGACGCGCCCGGGTGGTCCTGTGCGACTGGGACGGCGTGCGCGCGCTGACCACCGGCGCCTGGCTCGCGCAATTGGGCGGGCACGAGGTGCATGTCTTCACGCCGCCAGACTCGGCCACCCTGGTCAGCGGGCCCGAACCCCTCCGAGTCCTGCCCGCCGGCGCTCGGGCTCGCCTCGTGGCCCCGCTGCAGGCCAAGGCGCTGATCGACGCCGGCAAGGCGGTGGTCTTCGACGTCGATCGCCGCGCGTCTTACGAGCGGCGCCAGATTGCCGGCTCAAAATTCAGTGTGCCCGATCGCCTGACCTCGTTTGTCGGCGCACTGGCGCACGACCAGACCGTGCTGATCACTTCGCCGGATGGCCTGCTCGCCCGGCTGGTAGCCGCGCAACTGTTGCAGGTGAGCGGGCGCGACGTGCGTGCGATCGCCGGTGGCACGTCGGCATGGGCCGAGGCGGGCCTGCCCTGCGCCAGCGGCGATGCCGGCGTGCTGACCGGTGACGACGATCACTGGTACAGCCCCTATGCGCACAAGGATGCGGCCACCCGCGATGCTGGCTTTCGCGCCTACTTGCGCTGGGAGCTGGGCCTGGTTGACCAGCTCGAACGTGAAGGCGAAGTGGGCATCAGACTGGTGGCGGTGTCTTGATGAGAATCCCCATGCAGGAGTCGCCCCGCGTGGCAGAACCGGCGTCCTAGCTGCCAGCACCGCGCGCCCGGCCCTTTTCACCAACCATCCACGCAGGGCCGGCGCTTGCCTTCACGCACCGGGGTCGGCGGCACCGAACGCAGGCCCGCCACGATCCAGCGGCGCGTCTGCGCCGGATCGATGACTTCATCGACCCCGAACAGGCTGCCCGTGTTCAAGGCTTTGCCGTGCTCGTAGAGCTCGGCAACCATCTGTTCATACGCGGCCAGTCGTTGCGCGGGATCTGCGATCGCCGCCAGCTCGCGACGGCGCCCCAACTTGACCTGTCCCTCCAGCCCCATGCCGCCGAACTCGCCAGTCGGCCAGGCGACCGCGAAGGTGCCCACCCGCATCGAACCACCGGTCATCGCCAGCTTGCCCAATCCATAAGATTTGCGCGTCATCACAAAAAAGGTCGGGATGCTCAGGTTGGCACCGATCAGGTAGGTGCGGCAGCAATGGCGCACCAGTGCGGTTTTTTCCGCCTCTGGCCCGACCATGTTGCCGGGGTTGTCATTGAGCGAGAGCAGGGGAACGTCATGGGCATCGCAAAGCTGCATGAACCGCGCCGCCTTGTCCGCCGCGTCGCTGTCGATCGCGCCACCCAGATGCATGGGGTTGTTGGCGATGACGCCGAGCGCGCGCCCCTCGATCCGGATGAACGCCGTGATCATGCCGTGGCCGAAACCGCGGCGGATTTCCAGCACAGATCCTTCGTCGGCCAGCGTATCGATCAGCAGGCGCATGTCGTAGCCGCGCAGGCGATTCTCCGGGACGATGTGGCGCAACCTGCGCTGATCGGGACAGGTCCATCCTTCAGTGCGTCCCTGGAAATACGACATGTACTGGCGTGCAACCTTGACTGCCTCAGCCTCATCTTTCACCAGAATGTCGACGACACCGTTGGGCACCTGCACCGACATCGGTCCTACTTCCTCCGGTCGATAGACCCCCAGCCCGCCGCCCTCGATCATCGCCGGACCGGCCATGCCGATCGTGCTGCCCTCGGTGGCGATGATGACGTCGCAGCAGCCGAGCAGAACCGCGTTGCCCGCAAAACATCGGCCGGACGCGATCCCGACCACCGGGACCAGGCCGGACAATCGGGGCAGCCGGTAGAACGTGTCGCTGAACGACACCAGGTTGTCGGTATCACTGCCGCGACCGCCGCCGCCTTCGCAGAAAATGACCACCGGCAGGCGCATCTTCTCGGCAAGCTCGAACATCCGGTCCTGCTTGTGGTGCCCCATGTGACCCTGGGTACCCGCCATCACGGTGTAGTCGTACGACACCACGATCGCCCGGCTCTTTTCCTCCGGAAAATGATGGCCGTTGATCTGCGCCAGGCCCATGATCAGTCCGTCGGCTGGCGACTCGTCGATCAGCTGCTCCATCGGCACCGTGCGCCGCCGGGCCGACAGCACGAGCGATCCGTACTCCACGAATGAGTCCGGATCGCAGATATCCTCGATGTTTTCGCGCGCGGTGCGTTGGCCGGTGGCGCGTCTCCTGGCGACTGCCTCGGGTCTGGCCGCATCGGTCGTGCGGGCACGGCGCTCGAGCACTTCGCGCAGGTCTGGACGAATGTAGTTGGGGTCAATCGCCTGCTCGTCCACCGTTGCACCGGCCAGATCGGCCCGCTCCTCGATGAAGGCCAGCGGATGCCCTTCGAAGACCGTCTCGCCTGCCGCGACCGTGAACAGCCGCACCACGCCGGGTGCGCTCGCCGCCACTACATGCTGCATCTTCATCGCTTCCAGCACGAGCACCTCCTGTCCGGCCAGAACCGTCGCCCCCTCTTGGACGCTCAGCGCGACGATCGTTCCTTGCATGGGCGCGCGCAACGCGATCGTGCCGTCGGGGCCGGCCACATCCCCGTTCGCACTCGCCGCCGTCTCGACCGGCGCGTCGCTCTTGCCGTAGTGCACCACGCCCAGCGGATCCCTGGTGTCCAGTTTGATTCCCGGTCGCCGCGAGCTTGCCGTCCGAGCCTCGAAGTAGCGTGCGGAGTCGCTCTGAGCCGCGACCAGTTCGGCGGCATGCTCATCGACGAAGCGCGTGTGCATCCCGCCGGCAAGGATCGTGGGGTCGCGCAACACCACCCGCAGGAACGCGATGTTGGTCGCCACTCCAGATACGCGGAACTCTGCCAGCGCGCGTTCGGCTTTCGCGGCCGCCTGGACGAACTGGTCGGTGCCGGCATGAACGATGACCTTGGCGAGCAAAGAGTCGAAGCGCGGATTCGTGCGATAGCCGGCGTAGCCGTAACCATCCACGCGCACGCCTCGCCCCGACGGCGGCTCGTAGACACCGATGGCGCCGCCGGCCGCGCGGACCGTGCCATCCGCCTGCATGGTTTCGAGATTGACCCGCGCCTGGATCGCGATGCCCTTCGGCGCCGGGATGTCGCTTTGCCGCAGGCCGAGCTCGGCCAGCGTGCCACCCGCAGCAAGGTTCAGTTGCGCCCGCACCAGGTCGATTCCGGTGACCTCCTCGGTCACTGTGTGCTCCACCTGCAGCCGGACATTGGCTTCGATGAACGCGATGGTGGCGTCGTCCGAGGTGCTGGCCGCGTCGACCAGAAATTCGAAGGTGCCCGCGCTCAGGTAGCTGCTCGCGCCTGCCAGCGAGGTGGCGGCGCGCAGTAACCGATCCCTGACAGCGGCCCGCAGGAACGGCGCCGGCGCGATCTCGAGTATTTTCTGCCGCTCGCGCTGCACGCTGCACTCGCGCTCCCAGACATGCGACACAGCGCCCGTGCCATCGCCGAGGATCTGCACTTCAATATGCCGGGCGCGCGGAAACAGTCGTTCGACATAGACATCACCGTTGCCGAACGACTGCTGGGCCTCCGACCGGCAGCGCGCCATGGCGCTCGCCAGTTGTTCGGGTTTCGTCACCGGCCGCATGCCGCGCCCGCCACCGCCCGCGATGGCCTTCACCATGATGGCAGCGCCCGGCCCCAGGGACGCCAGGAAGTCTCGCGCCTCATCGAGGCTGGTCGGACCGGCAGTTCCCGCGATGACCGCAACGTCGTGTTGGGCTGCGAAGGCGCGTGCAGCGGATTTGTCGCCGAACAGGGCAAGCGTCTCAGGACGCGGCCCCACGAAGACCAGGCCCGCGTCAGCACAGCGTTTGGCGAAGTCGGCGTTTTCGCTCAGGAATCCGTAGCCTGGATGAATCGCATCGCAACCCGCGTCCCGGGCCGCAGCCACGATCGCGGCAGCGTCCAGGTAGGCGGGCGCACCAGAATCGGCCAGCGCAACGACCCGATCCATCATTCGCGTGTGCAGGGACTGCGCATCATCTTGCGAATAGATCGCGACCGTCTCGATCCCCATCTCGGCGGCGGTGCGCGCAATGCGGATCGCGATTTCGCCACGATTGGCGACCAGCAGTTTCGTGATGACCATTTTCATGTTCTCTCCTGCGCAAATCGAATATCTGGAATGACGATGACCGGAGGATTCTCGGACGATGTCCTGGTCATGCGGCACGGGCTCCGGGGTCGCGACCTGCGCGCCGGCAGGCAGCCGTTGTCGACATGCTCGACGATGCCGGCCAGGCTGTCGGCAAGATGGCCGCCTTTCCGGAATCGGCTGGTCGATGCGACGGCCCCCTCAGCGCACTGGCACGCAGTCTGTCGTTTGAACCGTGCGTCGTTAAAGTATTCTTGCTCGAACCTGGACGCGCTTGCGCGAACCCTGACGTGCAATTGCCTGTCCTGACCAGAGCAATTGTCTGTCCTGACCAGATAGCGTATTTCGATTCTGCCCGACCCAACCGCAGGGAGTTCAGCATGTTCAAGCTCAGTGAAGAGCAACGCCGGCAGTGGGCCGTCGATGGTTACCTGCACCGCGAGGGCGCACTGTCGCCAGCCGAGGTGACAATGTTCAGCACCGAGCTCGATCGGATTCGCCGCTGACGCCAAACTCGCCCGGCGCCCAATTATTCAGGGCGCGCGCGCAAGACGCTGCTGTACAACTATTGCCAGATGTTTATTCGCTGGTACGACTTTTCGGCGATACCCGAAGTGCTGGAGCAGTGCTCACCGCGCCAGCGCCGCCGGCTCGGCGATCTGGGCCATGAGTTTCGACCAGGCTCGTATTTTTATGTGCCCACAGACCAGGACCGGGTCATCATGGGCGATGCCTAGCAGGCTGTCGGTGCGGGCAGGATTCAACGCCGACAGCCTCCGGAGTGGATTAACGCGACACGGCGCCAAGGCTCAGCAGCAGCGTGCGTTCATCGCCGCGAAAATCGTTGACAACCTTGGAACGAACATCAAAGACCATCGTCGCCCGTTCGGGCAGGCTGTAGGGCTGCCAGTGCGGCGTCAGTGGCGTATTGGGATTGCCGCTGCGCGCAAAGCTCAGCCAGGCGGCGCTCATCTGATCGGCGAGCTGCTGCGCCTGCGGGCCTGTACCGACCATCGACACCGACAGCGCGACGTTGTCGAACACCAGCGCGAGATCCAGCGAATGCGGCGATCCCCATTTGCCGCCGTCTACCGGCGTGATCCAGTCCAACTCATAAAGCCATACCGGTGCGCCTTTCAGGGCCGCTTTGCGCTCGGCCTGCTTCCAGGCTCCTTCGCGCACCCACTTGTCGGTATCGATCGCAAAGAATAAATCCGATGGCGTTGCATTGGGCCGGGTCGCACGGAACGTAGTGATGACTTTGTCGATGTCGGATTCGTGAAACCAGGTAGCCATCCGCTTGCGTAAACCGGCATCATTGAGCGTGAAGCTGTCGGGATCGCGCGAACCCGTCAGCAGCGTCATCTCGGTTGCGGTCGTGCCGATGATCATCGGCACCGTCGCCGACAATGCTGGCCCATCCGGTGCCCAAGGACCGGACGGCAGGTTGCGCTGATCGATGACGGGCTTATAGTTGGCCCGCGCCGGGCCGCGTGATGCCTTGATGAGCCCGTCGACCAGACGATCGACTGGTATGCCAGCCAGCACGGCGGCGTCGCTGGGTTTTATCGCCAGCGCATCGAGCAAGGCCAGCGTCAGGCGCGTGCCTTCGGCCGCCGACATCGCCTGCAGATAGTACGAACCGCTTTGCACGATGGCTTTGTGGTAAAGGCCTTGCGCGGCCGGCATTGCCATCAGCGTGCTGACCTTGCCGCCGCCGCCAGACTGGCCAAAGATCGTCACATTGCCTGGATCACCGCCAAACTCGGCGATGTTTTCTTGAACCCATTTGAGTGCCGCGATGATGTCGAGCATTCCCGTGTTGCCGGCGTCGGGGAACTGCGGCGCCAGCTCGGCCAGTTGCAGATAGCCGAACAGATTCAGGCGATGGTTCAGTGTCACGACGACGACATCGCCCTTGCGGCAAAGCCGCGAACCATCGAAGACGTTTCGCGAACCGGACAGCGAACTGAAGTCACCGCCATGCAGCCAGACCATGACCGGTCGCTTCGCGTTGTCGCGCAGACCGGGGGTCCAGATATTCAGCAGCTGGCAGTCCTCGCTCATCTGCGTGTCGAAGGTCCACGAAGTGAACAGGCTGCCCAGGGGGCCGCGGGCCTGCGGACACATGGGGCCATACGCCAGCGCGTCGCGCACACCGGTCCAGGACCTGGCAGATTGGGGCGCCATGAAACGGTCAGCCCGCGCGTAGGAAACGCTCTTGAAGATGCGGATACCATCGATTTCGGTGCCACGCAGCTTGCCCTGAGCAATGGTAGCCACCGGATCTTGCGTCGGACCTGCCGTCGCGCCGCCGACAATAGACGCGGCAATCACGGTGGAAACCGCGGCAACGCCTGCATTGAGCAATGTCCGTCTGTCAGTCATGAAACGTCTCCTCGAATTGTTAGTGCCGTCGATGAGCACAGGATAGATCAGGAAGGCTCACGTACGCCTGATACAGCGCTTCGCAACGCTCGATGCGCGAGGCGTACAGCGCAACAAGGTCTGCGTAGCGGTGGCCCGCGATCCAGGCCACCAGGTAATGCGCCAGATTCTCGAGGTCAGCGTCGCTGAGCGTCGACGAGACGCTCGTCATGCTTCCCGCATCGTTGGTGCGGCGGCGCGCCTTGAAGTCGGTCAGTTGCTTGACGATGTAGTCGAAGTTCTGTCCGGCGACGCGCGAAACCTCGTTCTGCCCCAGGAAGCCGCCCCAGGTGGCACACGGTGCACAGTGTTTCGGTGTCCTTGACCTTGCCGAGTCGCCACTTGTCTTCGCCGACCTTGTAGTTCTGCATTGGCGGTTTCGGGAACTTCCTAGGCCGCCAGTGCGATGATTTCGAGCAGGTCCGCCGGGCCGGCGATCGGCCGCGGATTGGTCGCGATCGGCGCGCTGCCGTCGTACATGCCCGCGAGTTTTTCGAACTTGTCGGGGCCGATGCCCACCTGTGACAGCCGCGTGGCCAGGCCCGCTGATGCGAACAGGGTCTCGACATGGTCGGCCAGCGGGCGCGCCGCATCCAGCCCGACACGGCGGCAGAACTCCTGCTGGCGTGCCTCGTTCGTGGCGCGGTTCCAGCGCAGCACGGCCGGCAGCATCACGCAGGACGTGAGCCCGTGCGGCACGTTGAAGCCGCCCCCGAGCAGATAGCCGATCCCGTGACTGGCACCATGAGTGACGCCGCCGCTGCGGCCCTGGATCGACAGCCAGGCGGCGGCCTGCGCGTCGGCCCGCGCCGCCAGGTCCGACGCGTCGGCATGCATGCGCGGCAGCGCGCTCCACATACGGCGCGCCGCTTCGATGGCGGTGGCGTCGCTGATCGGTGTGGCGTTGACCGAGCAGAAGCCCTCGACCGAATGATCGACCGAGCGCGCCGCGGTGGACAGCAGGAGTTCGGTCGGCGTGTCCATCGTGCAGGCGGGGTCCTGGATCACCACGACCGGTACGGCCAACGGATGGCCGACCATCATTTTTCGGCCAAGCGTGGTGTCAGTGATGCCGCCAAACGAGGTGAATTCGGCGGCTGACAAGGTGGTGGGTATCGCGATCATGCGCGGCCGCGAGAAGTCTGTTCCCCAGGCGCTGGTGCCGCCGCCCGACGCTTTGGCCAATGCCTTGCCGGTGAGGGTGGCCGGGTCCATGCCGGCGCCGAGCGCGACCAGCATGCCCTTGGTGGCATCAATGACCGACCCGCCACCCAGGGCCACGACGCCATCGGCCTGGGTGCTGCGGAACATGGTCACCAGGCGCGCCACCGACGCCACCGGCGAATGCGCCGGGATGTCGGCGATCATGCCGGCGCATCGTTCACCGAGCAGCGCACGAACACGGGCGGCCATGCCGCTGCGGATCAGCGAGTTGGTGGTGATCAGCAGCGGGCGCCGCCAGCCGAACGCGTCGAGTTCCTGGACCAGTGTCTGGTCCAGCGAGCCGGCTCCTGAGTGGACGCGTTGCTGCGCCGGCCAATGATGGGTCTGCATCGGGAATCTCCATGGGTGTCAGCGCTTAGAATACCGCCGGCGGCCGGCCCGAAACCAGTGGTGCCGCACGGCAGCCAGACGTGCGAGCGCAATTGATGGAAGTTTGGACCGGCGACGGGTCGACCGCGAGGGGGTGGGCCGTGGATACTGGTGCCAACACAATCCTTGCCGGTGCCGGTTCGGGCGGCCGGCTTTCCCACGCCTTCATGGAGTCACCGTTATGGGATCCCAATCGATCGACACCGGTACCAACGATCTGCTCGCCAACCTCGACGAAGGCGTGCTGACCCTGACACTGAACCGCCCGGAGGCGCGCAATGCGATGTCGCGGGCCATGAACGAGGCGCTGGCCAGCCAGCTGGCCAAGGCCGAACTCGACAATGAAGTGAAGTGCATCGTGCTGACCGGTGCCGGTAAAGGGTTTTGCGCGGGCGGCGACGTCAAGGGCATGGCGGCCAGAGGCGACGGCACCGTCGGCGAGAACACCATCGATGTCGCCATTCACCGCCAGCGCGTCGGCCAGCGGGCCACCGCCGGCAAACTCTTCAAGATGCCCAAGCCCACCATCGCCGCGCTCCCCGGCCCGGCCGCCGGTGCCGGGCTGTCGCTGGCGCTGGCCTGCGATCTGCGGGTGATGGCCAGTACCGCCATTCTCACCACCGCGTTTGCGCGGGTGGGTTTTTCAGGCGACTACGGCGGCACCTATTTCCTGACCCAGCTGGTCGGTTCGGCCAAGGCCCGCGAAATGTATTTCCTGTCGGACCGGATCAGCGCCGACGAAGCCCTGCGCCTGGGCCTGGCCAACTGGATCTGCCCGCCCGAGCAGCTGGCCGAAAAAACCCGCGAGATCGCGCTGCGCCTGGCCAGGGGCCCGGTGGTTGCGTACCGCTACATGAAGGAGAATCTCAATCGCGCCATGAACGGCGAGATCGACGATTGCCTCGATCTGGAGGCAACTCACCATGTGCATTGCGGCCAGACCGAAGACCACAGGGAAGCGACCAAGGCGTTCGTCGAGAAACGCGAGCCCGTTTTCAAAGGACGCTGAGTTCCAGTGCCGACCTGGCCGGCGTCCCGTAAGGCGGCGCACGCACAGCACTCAACCGCTGAATAATCTGCAGCCCCTCCGTGCGCCGCTCGTGGCGCCGGTGGCGAGGCTCAATGCATGAAGGAGACAAGATGATTGCAACCCAGTTGTTCGATCTCACCGGCAAGGTGGCTTTGCTGACCGGCGCGTCCAAGGGCATGGGCAAAGCCATGGCCGAGGCGCTCGCGATGCATGGCGCGCGGGTGATGATCTCGAGCCGCAAGCTCGATCAGTGCGAAGCTGCCGCGGCCGAGATCAATGCCAAATGCGGCGAACAGCGCGTGCTGGCACATGC
>JAYVOV010000479.1:0-17368 GCA_043757735.1 Burkholderiaceae bacterium | reverse complement strand
GCGCGGGCGTTGAAGACGTCTACCCCGGTGATGTCGCTCAAGAATGGCGCGAGCGCTGGCGCGAGGATCCAAAAGTCCTGGAACGCGAACTAGGCGCCTGAATGGCGCGCCGAGCACCGCTACCCCATTCACGAGGCAAACCATGAGCGACACCCCGGTCATCGAATCACCCGCCACGCGGCCCGCCGGCGCTGCCAGCGTCACCCCGGACCCCACGCAACTGCTGGCGGGCCTGGTCGGCGCGCTGATGAGCGGGCGCATCCAGATCGTCGACCTGACCCAGGTGCTGTCGCCAGACTTCCCACAGATCGTGCTGCCGCCTGAAATGGGCCAATGTCAGCCGTTTCGCATTGAAGAAATCTCGAACTACGACGATCGTGGCCCGGGCTGGTACTGGAACAACTTCTCCTGCGGCGAACACACCGGCACCCACTTCGACGCGCCCATCCATTGGGTGTCGGGACGCAACCTGCCGCAGAACTCGGTCGACACTATTCCGGTCGAGCATTTCGTGGCGCCAGCGTGCGTGATCGACTGCTCGGCGGAATCGGCCGCCAACCCAGACCATCTGCTCACCGTGGCAGCCGTTGAAAAATGGGAAGCCCGGCATGGCCGTATACCCGCCGGCGCCTGGGTGCTGATGCGCACCGACTGGTCAAAACGCACCGACCCCGTGGCTTATCAGAACTTCGACGAAACCGGCCAGCACACGCCGGGGCCGGACGCCGAGGTGGTGCAGTTCCTGGTTTCGCAGCGTGACGTGCTGGGCTTCGGCTCGGAGGCCATCGGCACCGATGCCGGTCAGGGCTTTCACCTGCGCCCGCCCTACCCCTGTCACTACTACATGCACGGCGCCGGCCGCTACGGGCTGCAGTGCCTGACCAACCTGGACAAGCTGCCGCCAACCGGTGCAGTACTGATCTGCCCGCCGCTCAAGATTCTGCGCGGCAGCGGCAGCCCCCTGCGGGTACTGGCCATGGTGCCCAGAGGCTGATTCGGACATGTCCGACGCCCGCCGCATTGCACCCGCGGTTGTGCAGGCTCCGGTTGTGCAGGCTCCGGTTGTGCAGGCCGCCAGCAGCGCGACCGAGGCCGCCGGTGCCCCGTTCATAGACACCTATCTTGCGTATCTGCTCGCGCGCGCCAGCCACGGCGTGTCGGGACAGTTCCACGAAGCCTTGCGGGCTCGCCATGTGCCGGTCATGCATTGGCGTGTGATGTCGGCCCTGCGCTCGCAGCCAATGAGCGTCAAGCAGATCGGCGAAATCGTCCTGGCGCAGCAGCCGACCGTGAGCAAACTGCTGAACCGGATGGCGCTCGCCGGGCTGGTGCGCCGAAACGCGGCTGCGGCCGACCGCCGTCTGGTGATGGTGAGCCTGACGCAGCGGGGCATACGGCAGGTCGATCCCTTGATCGAGCTGGCCCGGACGCATGAACGTTCCGTTCTGGCCCCGTTCGGCGAAGCAAACGCCCGACAACTGGTGGAGTCGTTGAAACGCCTGGTCGAAAGCGACCGATTGGACTGAGCGCCGGGCATCAGACGCCCACCCGAAAATCAGAACGCAGTGAGGTTCGATCCTGTTGCGCCAACCGCCGAATAACGACCGAAGCCGAAAGCCACACTGGCGAGATTGCTGGTCGTGCCCGAAGCGCCTGGCGCCCAGGTGACGCCATCGAGGCTGGTCAGCACCGTACCGGCGGCACCGACAGCAACGAACTGGCTCGCGAAGGTTACTGTTGAAAGCGAGGCGGTGGAACCCGAGGTCACAGGGGCCCAGGTCAGGCCGTCAGCGCTGCTGACAATCGTGCCCGCAGCGCCCACAGCGACGAACGCGGTAGTGCTCGCCGTCACGCCACGAAGATCGGCCGTGACACCGGAGGCCGCTTTTTGCCAGTTGACCAGATCGGTGCTCGTGATGAGCAGACCGCTGGCGCCGCAGACCACCACCCGTCCGTTGAGCACGGCCAGCGCGTTCAGTGTCTGGCTGGTGCCAGTGGCGGCTTGCGCCCAGCTGGTTGCATTGGAGCTGGTCAGCAGCCGGCCGTTCTGACCAAATGCGACCAGGGTTCCATTGAGCTGCCCCACGCCCAGCAGCGTGTCGGCGACGCCGGCATTCGCGACCGTCCAGGTAACGCGATCGCTGCTGGTGACGATGGTACCGTTAGCGCCCACCGCGACATAGCGGCTGCTTGCAAAGACGATCCCGTTCAGGTCGTTGCTGGTGCCGGAGATAGCCGCGGTCCAGGTGATGGCGTCGAGGCTGGTGAAAATGGCGCCCCCCGCCCCCACCGCGACGAAATTAGTACCGTCGAAAATGACCGAATTGAGGCTGCCGGCACCCAGTGCAGCCGCACTGGTCCAGGCAGCCCCTGCCGGGCGCGGCGTGGCGGTGAGTACCGGGCTCGCTTCGCCGACCTTGGATGTGTCCTTGGAGGCTGCCATGATGAATGCGTACTGGGTGCCATTCGTCAATCCGACCAAGGGATAGGGGGCATTGGCGCCGCGAATCGATCGGTAGCCGGTGGTGGTGTTCGAACCGGGAAACGCCACGGTAGAGCCCGGCACGGTAAACACCCAGTAGGTATTCTGAGTGTCCTGGGTCCAGGTCAGGACGACCCGGCCATCACCCGCGGCGATGGCGACATTTTGCGGCGGCCCGTCAGGGGCGCTCGCGCTGCCGCAGCCTGCCACGGCAACGATGATGAAAAGGCTCAGCCAGACGAAGATTCTTTGCATTGGATTCAGCCGGCGGCAGGCGCTCGACGGGCCGAGAACCCGGGCCGGAACCTGCCGCTCATATTGGATTGGTCGAAGAGATTCGGGATCTGCAAGGCATGAATCCCGATTGAGGCATCAAGCGCAAGAGTATCAGATGGTCAGCCAAGATCCGTGCCGCCCAAGACCGGCGCGCCCGTCGGCGGCATCGGCCTGGCAGTGCATCGGCGGCCAATCCGGCCTACCGCGGCATCTCGCCGCCAGCCTCGCCGATGGAAGTCTTGAGCCGGGCCAGCATCCGGAACAATTCGCGCTGTTCGCTGACGCTGAGCCCACCCATCATCTGCGCGATCCACTGCTCGTGTTCGAGCGCCATCGTGGCGAAGCGCTTGCGCCCGGCAGCAGTCAGGCGAACCCATTTCGAGCGTCGATCGCCGGGGTCTTCCTGACGTTCGACGAGCGCCTCGGCCTCGAGCCCGTCGGTGAGCCCGGTGACACTGCCGCCAGTGACCATCATCCGCTTGGAGAGCTCCGTCATACGCAGCCCCTCGGGATGCCGATGCAACTGCGAGAGCAGATCGAAGCGCGCCAACGACTGAGCGAAATCGGTCTTCAGGCGACCGTTGATGGTTTTTTCGATCAGCAGGGTGCAGGTCAGCATGCGCAGCCAGAGCCGCAACGCGAGATGGTCTTCGGGCAGGCTCGCGGCCTCGCGATCCAGCGGCGGTACTGTGACGGCATTCATCTCGGCTCCCTGAACAGGCCTCGGATCCCAGAGAATTACTTTAGCATCAAACACTTGACACCTGAAGTGTTTGATCCGGAGCAAGCCTGTGGCAGGTGCGGCACCGCCGCGCCCAGGAGACTGTCGGCCTTGAATCATGGCGCACACTCGAGGCCCTCACGAACAACACGAGACACCCGAGAGGGAATCCAGACTCTGCGACCGGCTCGGAGCGCCTGGCCTCGTTCACCGCCTGAGATACGATGGCACCCGCTGCGCGCAGCCTCGGCCGACCGGCGTCTCACGCAATCCCTTTTATCAACCTCTCAGCTGACTCGATGACCGCACCATGATCATTCACCCGAAGGTGAAAGGCTTTATCTGCACGACGGCGCACCCGGTGGGGTGCCAGGCCAACGTCGATGAAGCCATTCGTTTCATTCAAAGCCACGGCCCGATCGCCAACCCGCCCAAACGCGTGCTGGTGATCGGCGCATCAACCGGTTACGGACTGGCGTCGCGCATCACCGCTGCCTTCGGCTGCGGCGCCAGCACGCTCGGCGTCTTTCTGGAGCGGCCGGCCTACGGCAAACGCACGGCAAGCGCCGGCTGGTACAACTCGGCGGCGTTCCAGAGCGCCGCAGAAAAGACCGGGCTTTATTCGAAGAACATCAATGGCGACGCGTTTTCGGATGCCGTCAAAGAGAAGACCATCGAACAGATCAAGGCTGATCTGGGTCAGGTCGACCTGGTGATCTACAGCCTGGCCTCGCCACGTCGCCTGCACCCCGACACCGGCGTGCTCCATGCTTCCGTGCTCAAACCCATCGGCCAGCCGTTCACCCAGACTGGTCTCGACACCGATCGCGAGCTCATCAAAAACTTCACCCTGCCGCCGGCTGAGCCAGTTGAAATCGACAACACCATTGCCGTGATGGGTGGCGAAGACTGGGAACGCTGGCTGCGCATGCTCGATGCCGCCAAGGTGCTCGCACCAGGCTGCAAGACCACCGCGTATACCTATGTCGGATCGACAACCACCCGCGCTGTCTACTGGGACGGCACCATCGGTGCCGCGAAAAAAGATCTGGACCGTGCCGCCTCGGCGATGCGCGGCCAGGGAATCGACGCCACGGTGTCGGTCTTGAAAGCGGTCGTCACCCAGGCCAGCGCAGCAATCCCGGTGATGCCTTTGTACCTGGCATTGATGTTTGCAGTGATGAAACGCGACGGCTCTCACGAAGGCTGCATCGAACAGATTCGCCGGCTCTTTGATGAATGCCTTTACAGCGCCACCCCCAGGCTTGATGAGGAAAATCGTAATCGGGTCGACGAAAAAGAAGTCCGGCCGGCAGTTCAACAGGAAATCGAACGGCTGTGGCCGCAGATCACCACCAACAACCTGAACGAGATCAGCGACTTTCGCGGCTTTCGGGTCGAGTTCCTGAAGCTGTTCGGATTCGGCGTTCCGGGCGTGGATTACGACGCCGAGGTCGCGCCCGCGGTGGTGCTGAACTACCTGACAGATCTCGCGCAGTAGGTGGGCAGGGCCTCGCGGGGTCTCACGTTTCGTGCTCAAGAAATGCCCACCAAATCGTCCGTGACTGACCCTGTGTTCGCGAGCCCGAGGCGTTCCTGGCTGGCGCGCGGCCGCCGCATCGCGATGCAGCCTGTGGCCGATGTCGTGCTGGAGCACCGCCACGATCAGCTCTTCGCTGGCCCCTGCCGGTTCGCCCAACGTGGCGCATTGCAGCGCGTGCTCAATCTGATTGACGTCCTCGCCGTAGATCAGGGCGCCGTATTGTTCGAATAGCTCGACGATGGTCTCGAGCGGCGACGCAGGCGTGGTATTCATGGCGTGCCCGGCGAACGAACGCGCGAACCGACGCCGCGCGCGCAGGATGAATCGAAGACCGGCGTTAAAACTGTCGACGGTGCGGCCATGCTGCTGATCACCCACGACCTGTCCGTGGCCTGGAAGCCGCCACGCGCGCCGGCAAGCTCAGCGCCCATCTGTAGCCGAGTCGCCGGCCCGGCCCGGCCCGGCCTTATCAGATCACGAAGATCTCGAATCGCCCCCTCGCGACATCAATCCTTGGTGGACGGAAATACCGGCGCCCGCTTCTCCTTGACCGCGGCCACGCCTTCTTTTGCGTCATCGCCCATGAAGCACAGCATCTCCATGGCGAGTGAACTCTCGAACACCGGCCGCGCCATGTTCATCCAGCCGTTCAAGGAGCGTTTGGTCAGGCGGATGGCCTGCTGGCTGCCCATCGCGAGTTTGTTGGCCACCTCCATTGCCTTGTCCATGAGTTGCGCGCGCGGCACACACACACTGACCAGCCCGATGCGCTCGGCTTCCTTGCCGTTGATGAAGTCTGCGGTGAGCAGGTAATACTTGGCCTTGGCCATGCCGCACATCAGCGGCCAGCAGATGGCGGCGTGGTCGCCGGCCGCCACGCCCAGCTTCACATGGCCATCGGTGATCTTGGCCTCTTCGGCCATGATGCTGATGTCGGCCAGAATGGCTACCGCCAGGCCCGCGCCCACCGCCACACCGTTGATGGCCGAGATGATGGGCTTGTCGCAGGCCATCATGTTGTAGACTATGTCCGCAGCCTCGTTCATCACCGTGGCCACCTTGCCCGCGTTGCCCACCATTTCAGTGATCCAGTTCAGGTCGCCACCGGCAGAAAACGCCTTTTCGCCCGCGCCGGTCACCACGGCTACGCGAATTTTTGGATCGTCGTTGACCACGCCCCAGATCTTGGTGAGTTCCCAGTGCAGACGCGCATTGGTGGCGTTCATCGCCTCCGGGCGATTCAAGGTGATCAGCAGCACGCCGTTGGGCTTGTGCTCGAAATGCAGGAATTGGAAATCAGCGTAGTTCATGGTGAGGTCCTTGGAGAATGGAGATCCGGAAGGTTTCCCACGACTCTACGAGATTCAGGCCTTCGTCATTTGAACGAGCATGATCGATTGGACCACGCCCGGTGAGTCAAGCCTTCGAAAACGAACAGACCGAGGAAGCCGGCACGGCCGCCGCGTCAGCCTGCTCAACCTCACGCCGCATTTCTTCCGTTGTCTGCCCCTTTCCGTCAAGCGACCAGCCAGGGGGCATTACGACCAGCGCCAGCGCTTCCTTCAGGCTTGCCGCGCCGCGCATGTCCCGCCAGAGATCCAGCCACTGCTGAAACTCCATCGTCAGCAGGTTGCGCGTGCGCATCGGCTTGACCAGGCCATACACACAGGGCTCTTCCTTACGCTCCGCGACGTATGTACCGAACAGCCGATCGAAGATGATGAGCACGCCGCCGTAGTTGGCGTCCAGGTAGTTCAGATTGGATGCGTGATGCACCCGGTGCGCCGATGGCGTGTTCAGCACGTACTCCAGCCACCCCAGCCTGGGAATCCAGGTGGCGTGCACCCAGAACTGATACAGCAGGTTCAAAGACAGCGCGGTGAGCACCACCTTGGGCTCGAAGCCGAACAAGGTGAGCGGCGTGAAGAACAGCCCCGTGCCCGTGACCTTGCCAGTCCAGCCAAGGCGAAACGCAGTGGACAGCGTGAGCTGATTGGGCGAGTGATGAACCGAGTGAGTGGCCCAGAAGAACCGCACCCGATGCGCAGTCCGGTGGTAACAGTAATAGAAAAATTCGAGACCCAGAAACAGCAGCAGAAACGACGCCCAGCCGTCCAGCGCCACGGTGAAGAGGCGGTGATCCCAGGCCCACGCGAAGACCGGTGTTGCAATGGCCAGGGGCACAAACGCGAGCAGGCGTCGCCCGATCAGATCGCCGACCGACAACCAGGCCTCCGCCCAGTCGAACGAGCCCGGCTTGCGCGATTGCAGTACCAGAGCTTCGAGCAGCGCCGCCGACAAGATGAGCGCTGTCACCATCAGCTGAAATTGGGCTAGTTGTTCCATGTTGACTCCGCGCAATGAGGAAACGATGATCGCCACTATATGAGGCAAGCTCGTATTTTGGTACTCGCCTTTCTCGGATTGCCCAATGTCAAACAACCTGATTTTAAATCAGTCCCTTACGAGGCGAAAGCCGGCTCAGGAACGGGCCCGGCAGAAGATCGAACTCATATTGGAGGCGGCCATTCGGATCATCGACGAGGACAGCCTGGAAGCCCTCACCACCAATCGGATCGCAGAGCGCGCCGGCATCAGCATCGGCACGCTGTACCAGTACTTCTCAAACAAAAAAGAAATCCTCACTGAACTGGGCCGGCGCGAACTCAAAAGCGTCACCGCCAAAATGATCGCAACCTTGAGCGGCGCTCACCCGCAGTCGAGCGACGATCAGGTGCGTGCACTCATCCGGGTGGTCTTCGGCGCCTTCGGTGGGCGCGCCAAGGTCCATCGGGTGCTGCTTGAAAGCGCGCTCGCCAGGGGCGCCCATGCGCTGCCCGATGAAGTCCCCGCGCTCATTGCAAACCTGCTCTCCGGCCCCGGCGTGATCACCCCCGACGGCAGCCACCGGCGGCTGTCGGCTGCCGAGGCGTTCGTACTCACGCAGGCTTTCACCGGCGTGGTCCGTGCTGCCATCGGCCTTCGCGCGAAAGACTTGCCGCGGGCGCAGATTGAAGACGCATTGCTGCGACTGGTGCAAGGCTTTCTGCGCGGCTGAGCGGTCTCGTTGCGATCGGTGCGGCGTGCTGGCAGATTGCCGTCGCGCCGACCGGCGGTCGACGTCAGCCCGCTTTCCAGAAAATATAGTCCGCCTGGTATTGCACGATCTGCTTTTGCCCCATCACGGCTCCCGTGCACGCGGCGGCAGGCGCTACGCCACCCCGAGTGGCCACCCGCTGAATGAAGGTCACCCCTTGCGCCATGCCCGCGCCCATCGCCGGGTTGGCTTTGACCAGTTGCAGGGGAATATTACCGCCGCCGTTTGTGGCGACTGCAACCTGGGCGCCGGTCACTTTGGATCCGTCGTTGAACTCCCAGGTGGCCGGCGGTCCGTAATACTTGCCCAACCGCATGCCGGGCCGATCGCGCAGGCCGGCATCGGGCCCGACAAACACCCACTCGAACTGACCGGCCATGTCCTTTTTGGCGCGACATTCGTAGGTGATGTCGCCAGCCGCAGCGGTTTCCAGCACCACGCGGTTGCCCGCCGGCACCTGCACCGCGTCGGGCAGCCCCATTTGCGAAAAAGAGGCCGCGCCCATGCCGCTGGTGCCGGCACACGCGGGCAGAACTGCCACGGCGATCAACAACAGCGAGAGTCGAGTCTTCATTGCATTGCTCCGATTGAAATCGATAGTGAAACGGGTGAATCAAACGTCAGCGGCCCGCTTGCGCTTGCGCTTGCGCTGGCGCTTGCGAGGCCAGGCGCGCCGCCCAGCTTCTGAATAGTGGCGATCGTCACGGCGGACACTGCACTGCCGCCACGGCTGCACCCGTGGCGCGAAGGAGTGGTGTCGATGAGAGGCGAAGCGGAACTGATATCGAGGTCATGGATGGACTCCTGAACGGCTGGCTGGGTTGCCGTTTCGCTGGCTGGGTTGCCGTTTCATGTATAAAAAAGCTTGGGTCGATCAACGCCAGACTGCGTTCGCGCTACCGCCATCTGCTGATACGCAGAGCACCGCAAACTGGATTCAACCTCATTTCGCGGCGCGCTCGAATCCGGTGAATGGCTCGCGCCGTCGCCGGATTGCTCACCCGTCGATCATTGGCTGATCGCATGCAGGTCGGCGTGAATCTATTGACCGGCCGCGTGCGTATCCATTGGCTGACGCGGTCCAACGGCCAGGACGTTTCGGCGCCCAGATCGGCCATCCGTTACGATACTGAAATGAACCCTGACCCCGATGCGCTGCTGATGGCCTTGATCGACCGCACCGCCGAGCGCGACCAGACCGCCTTGAAGGCGCTGTATGAGCTCACTTCCTCGAAACTCTATGGCCTGGCAATGCGCATCGTCGGCAAACGCGAATGGGCTGAAGACGTGCTTCAGGAGGCGTTTCTGCAGATATGGCGGTCCGCCGCCGACTATCGATCCAGTTTGAGTCCGCCCATGGCCTGGCTGGGCCTGATCGTGCGCAGCCGTGCGCTCGATTGCCTGCGCCGCCATGGCGCCGAACGGGTCCATCTGATGCAGGAACTCGATTCGGTCATGGCCGAAACCATGGCCGGCGATTCACCCAACCCGATGGACACCAGCCAGGCCAGCCAGCAGGCCTTGGCGCTTCATCAGTGCCTGTCCAAGCTGGAGGTTCGGCAACGCGAAGTAGTCAGCCTGGCCTATCTGCGCGACCTGAGCCATAGCGAACTGTCCGCCCAGCTTGCGCTGCCACTGGGCACCGTGAAGACCTGGATTCGTCGCGGCCTCGACAAGCTGCGCAATTGCATGGCCGGCTTCGCCTGAGGCTTTCTAATGAACCTGCCACGACACCCCGAGCTCCTGGACAAGCTGGCCTGCGCCTATGCGCTGGGCACCTTGCGGGGCGGTGCGCGCCGCCGCTTCGAAACCCTGGCGCGCGAACACTCGCCGGTACGCGCCGCCGCTTTGATCTGGCAGAGCCGGGTAGCCAGCATGAACGAGCTCCAGGCGCCCGACGACCCGGCGCCGGCGGTCTGGACGCGCATCCAGAATCTGGTCCTGGCGGGTCACGACCAAGCAGCCCGCGGCGGCAGCCGCGTGGGCGTGAATCAGGCGCCACCACGCGGCTGGTTGAACACCCTGGCGCTGTGGCGCTGGGTGAGCGCGGCCGGCGCAATGGCCACGGTCGTGGCCGTGATTAGCGCCATGAGCCTGCGTGGCGAATCGGCAGCGCAGATCGGTGAACTGCAGGCAAAGCTATCGGCGGCGCCGCAGATCGAATACGTGGCGGTGCTCAACGACGGCCAGTCGGCCGCATCGATGCTCGTCACCTTCGATCCCAAAAACCGCCGTCTCACGCTGCAACGGATAGGGGCCTATCAGGAAGCGGCAGACAAGTCGCTGCAACTGTGGGCACTGCCGCGCGCCGGTGCGCCGCGTTCGCTTGGCGTGCTGTCAGCCGCGAAATTGCTCGATCTGGCTGCCGCCCTGGCCGATGTCCGTGAGGTGCCTGCGCTGGCGGTCAGCCTGGAGCCCAAGGGCGGCGTCCCGAGCGACGGTGGACCCACCGGCCCGGTGCTGTTCAAGGGCGCCTTGATCCAAAAAACGCTCTAGAAGGGTGTCGGAGTTGAATCCTGCCCGCGCCGGCCCGAAGGGTGAGCCCCTAGCCGGGGCGCAGTGGTCGTGAAACCGCGCGCCGTGTTCTTCGCGCCCGCAGCAGCGGGTCTGGGTGCCGCCGGCCTGCTGTTCGGCAAACGGACCGCGGATGCATGGCTGCTGGTGGCAGCCGGATGGGGCCTGGTGAACGCCGCTGCGGCGGTGCGGTATGCATTGAACTAGAATCGGTCTATGCGCATCACCCCACCGGTTCAGATGTTCGCGGCCTTGTTGGTCGCCCTGCTTGCCGCTGGTCCGTCGTTCGCGCAGCCCGGACTGGTGATTGGTGCCGGCGCGCTCCAGCCGGTGCCCGCGCTGATCCCGTATCCGCCTTACCCATATGGCGGATACATCCCCACCGGACCGTGTTTGCCCGGCCAGTGCGTCGACGGTATTCAATTGCGCCGCGCCATCCGCCGCGAACTCCAAGTCCAGGAACTCCGTCGCGAACTCGATCTGCGCGCCGCTCAGGGCGTCACCAGTGGTGGTGGCAGCCCCTACCTCGTTCCCCGTTATATGCCGCCGCCGACGCCGGAATCGCATCTGCAGCCGAGCCACAAAGGAACCGGCGAGATTCGCCCTGAATATCGCAACGCCGGACAAGCCCGTTAGAAGGCAGGCGCAATTTAACCCTTGCATCAGCCTCGATAGCGGCGATGCTTTCCCAGCGAACCCGTCCGGGGTAAGGTCTGATCCAGATTCATATCCAGACAGAACTAAAAAAATCACGGAGGAAACGCGATGAATTGGATGAAACATTCTGGCGTGCTTGGGCAGGTTCTGGCAGTCGCTTTGACAGTAGCGAGCCTCTCATCAGCCCAGGCTCAAGCGCAGAAGCCGCAATACGGCGGCTCCCTCAGCATCGGTACCAACTCGCCCACTCTGGCGCCGCTCTCCTGGGACCCGGCCGACTGGAACTACAAAACCGCGCAGGATGCCGGCCACTACTACGATCGTCTGTTCACAGCCGACATGACGAAATCGAAATCCGCAGGCGGCCCCTACTCGTTCAAATCGGACTCATTCCTGCCTACCGACGCGGTGCGCGGCGACCTCGCCGAAACCTGGCGCTGGCTCGAGCCCCCACTTCGTCTGGAAATCCAGCTGCGCAAAGGCGTGATGTTCCCCGAGAAGCCCGGGGTGATGGCTTCGCGTGAACTGATCGCGGAAGACGTGGCCTACAGCTACAACCGCCTGTTCGCCAGCCCCAAGCGCATCACAGACTTCGTCGACTTCATCGAGAAGGTCGAGGCCGCCGGGCGCTACACCGTCGTCATGCATTTCAAGCATTTCCACGAAGACTGGGGATACCGCCTGGGCTGGGGCGTGTTCTCGGCGGTCTACCCCAAGGAAGTGGTCGACGCCGGCATCGCCGATTGGAAGAAGGCCAATGGCAGCGGCCCGTTCAAGCTGATCGAATATGTGAACGGCAATTCGCAGAACTATGTGAAGAACCCGCAGTACTGGGGCAAAGAAAGAATTGCTGACCAGGACTACCAGCTGCCGTTCGTGGATCGGGTCAGCATCCGCATCATGAAAGATGAAGCCGCCCGCTACGCCGCCCTGCGCACCGGCAAGCTCGATGTGCTCCAGTCCATCTCCTGGAGCGCCGCCGAAGAGCTCAAGAAAAATGCGCCGCAACTGAAATGGGCGCGCTGGCTGGCACACGGCGCACCCTACATCGCCATGCGCACCGACACCAAACCCTTTGACGATGTCAGGGTGCGGCGTGCACTGAATATGGCGGTCAACAAGCAGGAAATCGCATCGAGCTTCTACAACGGCAACGCCGAGGTTTTCGGCTACCCGCAGCACCCCGACTACGGCGCCTATTTCGAGCCGCTGTCCGCCATGCCCGAGTCGATCAAGGAACTCTACGTCTACAACCCCGAGAAGGCGAAGAAGCTGCTCGCCGAAGCCGGCTACCCGAAGGGCTTCACATTCAAGACGCATATCTGCTCCTGCTCGCCCGAAATGATGGATCTCGGGCCGCTGGTCGCGGCCTACCTCGCCAAGATCGGTGTGAAGATGGAATTCGAGCCGCTCGAACAAGGCGCGTTCTTTTCGATCTTGCGTGCGGGCAAGAACAATCCGGGCTTCGCCTACGCCAATTCACACGGCGGGCCAACGTCCTCTCTGCGCAAGAATTTCATGGTGGGCCAGTACACCAACAACGCCCAGTGGAACGATCCCGCGTTCGAAAAGAAGATGCAGGTGATGTACCAGGAGCGCGACGAGCCCACCCGCCAGAAGATGGTCCGTGAAATGACGCGCGAGATTCTCGACAAGGCGCCCTACATCTGGCTGCCCACACCCTACAGCCACGCAGCCTGGTGGCCCTGGGTCAAGAACTATGACGGCGAGATCTACGGCGGCGGCTTCCGCTGGGGTCCCGTCCACGCGCGCATCTGGATCGACCAGGACCTCAAGAAAAAGATGGGGTATTGATCGCTCACCTGCAATTCACCGACCTCGATCAACCGGTCGGTGTTTCGCATTTGGAAGCACCTAGTTGACCGGCGAGTCCGTCACCCCGAAAAACCCCATGATGCCCGCACCCGGAATGCCAACCTCCATTCCGGCGATCGCGCCCACCGCTCGGCTCGTGAAAATCAGTGGCCCGAGCGCACCGAACATGCAGATCGTGATCGAAATCCCGGGGCCCACGCTGGCCCCGAACGAATAGACAGTGCAGGGGCCGCTGAGATCGAGGACAGGCAGCGGGTTGGAGCCAAACAACCCCTGCCGCAGGCGCAGTCCGAAACTCGGGAAATCTCCAAACGAGATGTCGAGCCCGACCGGCATGGTGCTGAGCCCCACACCTACACCCGCCCAGGGGAACTGTCGGATGATGCCTGGCCGGCTGTCCTGCTCCAGGAAAAACCGCATCGCCGCAACGCCGAAGATCGACGCGCCTACCGTGACGCCCGAGGAGCTGGCGAATTTCCAGTCGGTTGGCGAGATTCCTGGGATCGACCCCGTCAAACCAGAGGCTCGGCGAGCCGGCGGCACGCCCGCCCCCGGGAGAAGTCCGCGCCGGACCCGCTCGTCGGGCTGGCCGATTCCTTGCACACCACGAGGCATCAGACCACGCGCGTTCAGGAGCTGCCCCAGCGCAATGATGGTCGGTCCGTTCGCGTCGATGCGGCCATCGACGACGCGCCTTTTTGTCGCTCGCTGAACGCTGGTAATAGCGGCGATGGTCTTGGGCCCGATACGCCCATCGACCGCCAGCCTGGTGCCGGGCCCACCTTGAGGCGCGGGCAGGCTATTCAGCATCGACTGAACGATGGTGACATCGGTCGTAATGTTCTTGCCTCCCTGGCCGACCGATCCCTGCATGTTGATCTGGACCAGTCGGCTGAGATCGTCGTTGAACACCAGCGGGGTCATATCGAGCTCCTGTGCAGCCGCCATGCGACTCGAAAGGGAGTGGAGAAACGAGACCGGACCTGAACTATCGGAGTCGCTGGCAGCGCGCCGACGTACTCGCTGAATCGGGAGATTCAGCCGCAGGTCAGTCCGACACCTGTTGAGTTCACACTACGCCGGCAAGCCGGGGTTGGCCATACGCCCAAAGTTGGATCGATGCGCGTCGGCGAGGACTCGGGATCCTCACGCACCGCCGATGCCTCCAACGAAAGCGGGAATACGCAATGTTCGAGTGCTGCTCGTTGAACGCTTGAAAAATTCAGATGTCGAGCACGATCTTGCCGAAGTGCCGACCCGATTCCTGATGACGGAACGCATCGGCAATCTTGTCCAGCGGGTAGTGACTGTCGATGATCGGCTCGATGCCATTTGCCTCGATCGCGCGCAGCATGTCGAGCTGATGGCGGCAGCTGCCCACCGTGATGCCCTGCAGTCGAATGTTCTTGGACATCAAAGTGGCGGTGGAGACCGGGCCTTGCACGCCAGTCAGCACGCCGATCATCGAGATGTGACCGCCAACCCGGCAAGCGTGAATCGACTGGACCAGTGTCTGCGCGCCGCCCACTTCCACCACATGGTCGGCGCCTTCACCATCGGTCACATCGGTCACCGTTCTGGCCCACTTGGGCTGGCTGCGATAGTTGATCAGGTGATCAGCACCGAGCTGGCGCAGACGCTCCAGCTTCTCGTCCGACGATGACGTGGCGATCACCGTGGCGCCGGCCGCTTTGGCGAATTGCAGCGCGAACAGCGACACACCGCCCGTGCCTTGCACCACCACCACCTGGCCAGCCTGCAGCAGACCTTCGACCATCAAGGCGCGCCAGGCGGTAAGTGCCGCGCAGGGCAGCGTGGCGGCCTGGGCGTGGCTGTGGTTTCGAGGCTGTTTGGTCAGTGCATAGGCAGGTACCGTCACATAGCGGGCCGCGTAACCATCGATATGGTCACCGGGCACACCTACCCGCCCGCCGCGGGTGGGCGCACCGTCCTGCCACTTCGGGAAAAAGAGGCTCATCACGCGATCGCCCACCAGCAGCGGCGCTTGCATCGCAGGAGAGTCGACCGCGGCGCCGATCTCGATGACTTCACCCGCACCGTCTGACATCGGCACCCGACCTTCGGTGGCTGGAATGCCGCCCGTCACAACCTTGTAGTCGTGATAGTTGAGCGAACTCGCATATACGCGAACCAGCACCTCGCCCGGTCCCGGGCGGCGCGGCTCGCAAGGAAAGATCTTCAATTGATCGAGACTGGCCGGTTGGCTCAGGCGGATTTGCGTCATGGCGGTTCCTGTCGAGTTGCGATGCTGCAGAAGAATAAGGGAAACCGCCACGCCGTCATGCTGGCCGCCGCGCGAAACACTGAGCCGCGCGCGAAGTAGGCTGACAGCTGCCTACCTGGCGAGCAGATCGACTTCGCCTGTTTGTGCGACCAGACGAGCAACGACGGCGACTGACACTTGACACCTAAAGCGTTTGCACCAGATAGTGATTCGCATCCGGGCTGGGATCCACCCGAACGCGCCGTCCCGCCCCTCCCGCCCCTCCCGCCCCTCCGGCCCCTCAGGCCCGAACATCAGAAAGCCCGCCATGAAAATCGCTGTACTGGGTGGTGGCCACGGTTGTTATGCCGCGGCCGCCGATCTGTCCTCGCAGGGCCATCAGGTCGCCCTGTGGCGGCGCAACGCTGCCGAGTTCGAAGCCATTCGTGCGCAGGGTGGCATTGCGATGCTCGATACCGAGGGCCGCCAGATCGTGCCGATCGCGCAGACCACCGACGATATCGGCCTCGCCGTACGCGACGCCGAACTGCTGTTGATGCCGCTGCCCGCGCCCACGCAACGAGATCTCGCCCGCCTGATCGCCCCTCATGTGCACGATGGTCAGGTCATCTTTCTGCCACCCGGCACTTTCGGATCGTGGGTGATCGCGCAGGAACTCGAGCGCGCCGGATCACGCGCGAGGCTGGCGTTCGCCGAAACCGGCACCCTGCCCTGGCTGGCCCGCAAGCGTGGTCCGGCTGACGTAGCCATCACCATTCGCGCGGTGCGCCTGCCCACCGGTGTGTTTCCCTTGTCACGCGCCGACGAAGCGTTTGCCGTCATTCGCCGCGCTTTTGCGTCAGTGCTGCCCTGTGGCGATGCGCTGTCGGGTGCGCTGATGAACGCCGGCCCGATCATCCATCCACCGCTGATCCTGATGAACGCCGCGCCCCTGGAACATTTCCCGCGCTGGGACATTCACAACGAAGGCACACAGCCCAGCGTGCGCGCGGTCACCAGTCAGCTCGACGCCGAGCGCATGGCGGTGCGCGAGGCATTGGGTTACGGCGCACCGCACTATCCGCTGGCCGATCACTACAGCAGCGATCGCTGGATGTACGGCGACGCGCACAAACGCCTGACCGACTCCGGCGACTGGCGCGAACAGATCGCGCTCACGACCCATCGCTATATGACCGAAGACGTTGTCTTCGGACTGGCGTTTCTCGCCTCGGTGGCCCGCAAAGCCGGCGTCGATGCGCCGGTGGCCCATGGCCTGCTCGCGATGGCCGGCGCCATCTTGGGCCATGAGCTGCGCTATGGCGAGCGCACCCTGGAAGGGCTGCACCTGGCCGATCTCAGCGTGCACGAACTGCAGGATCAGCTGCGATGAGCGAACAACCGATCGGTGCGGTTGGCGCAGGCCGGATGGGCCGCGGCATGGCCATCGCATTCGCCTGGGCCGGCAAGTCTGTGCTGCTGATCGACGCTCGAGCGCGCGCGGCGGCGCGCTGGCAGGCACTGCGCGCCGAGATCGATGCCGATCTGCGAGGCAACCTCGACGCCATGCGCCAACTCGGCGCGATCGACGCACCAGGCATCGAGACCCTGATGTCGCGCATCCGCGTGGTTGGCAATCAGGATGCCGACATTGCGATGGCCGACTGTCCGGTGCTCTTCGAAGGGGTGCCCGAAACCCTCGAGGCCAAACGCGAGGCCCTGGGCCGCATCGCTGGCTGCGCCAGCACGCAGGCGATCATCGCGTCGACCACGTCGACCATGCTCAGCACCGAGCTGGCCGGCCTGGTGGCCGGACCGCAGCGGTTTTTGAACGCCCACTGGCTCAATCCGGCGTGGATCATTCCGATCGTGGAAGTGAGCCCGCATCCGGGCACCGACGCATCCGTCACGGACCGTCTGTGCGCGCTCCTGGAGGGGGTGGGCAAGGTGCCGGTGCGCTGCGCCGCCGCGCCGGGCTACATCGTGCCGCGTCTGCAGGCACTGATCATGAACGAGGC
>JAYVOV010000478.1:0-4604 GCA_043757735.1 Burkholderiaceae bacterium | reverse complement strand
GGCGCCCAAGGGCGTGATCTCATTCAAGGCGGTGGGCACTTCGACCGCGGACACTTTCGTGGTGCCCGAAGGCTATACCGCGCAGGTTCTGTACCGCTGGGGCGATCCCATCTACACCAGCGCGCCGGCATTCAAGGGCGATGTCAGCGAAAGCGCCCTGGACCAGGAAGGGCAGGCGGGCGACAACCATGACGGCATGTGGTTTTTCCCGCTCAAGAACGCCAATGGCAGCGAGCGCAGCGATGCGGGCATTCTTGCCATCAATCACGAGTACATCAATCCCGAGTATTTCTACGCGCCGGGCACCGATGCGGCCAACTGGATGAATCCCTTCACCTTCGAGAAGGCGAAGCGGGCCCAGGCTGCGCATGGCGTGTCGATCGTCGAGGTGCGCCGCAAGGCCGACGCCAGTTGGGAGTATCTGCGCAGCTCGCAGTACAACCGCCGCATCACTGCCTATACCGGCATGCAGCTCACCGGCCCGGCCGCAGGCAATGCCCTGCTGAAGACCGCAGCAGACGCGACCGGTACCCGCTCGCTCGGCACCGCCAACAATTGCGCCAATGGCAACACGCCCTGGGGCACCTACCTGACCTGCGAAGAAAACTTCAACGGCTATTTCGGCTGGAACGGCGCCCGTACCCCGAATGCCCTGGAGAACCGCTATGGCATGGCACAGAACGGCTTCGGCTACCGCTGGCACGAGGTCGATCCGCGCTGGGACGTGAACGCCAACCCGAACGAAGCCAACCGCTTCGGCTGGGTGGTGGAGATCGACCCCTACGATCCCGGCAGCACGCCCAAGAAGCGCACTGCATTGGGCCGCTTCAAGCACGAGAACGTTGCCGTGGTGCTTGCCGCCAGCGGCAAGGTGGTCGCGTACATGGGTGATGATGAGCGAAATGAATACATCTACAAGTTCGTGTCATCGGGCACCTATGACGCGAAGAATCCAGGCAGCGGCAGGGACATCCTGGATTCGGGCACGCTCTACGTCGCAAAATTCAATGCGGGTGCCGTGGCTGCCGACCGCCTGGGCGACGGTGTCTGGATTGCATTGGTGCATGGCCAGAATGGCCTGACCGCAGCCAGCGGCTTCGCCGACCAGGGCGAGGTGCTGATCAAGGCGCGCATGGCCGCCGACCGCGTGGGTGCGACCATGATGGATCGCCCCGAGTGGATCGCGGCCAATCCGAACAAGCTTGGCGAGGTCTACTGCACCCTGACCAACAACAATCGGCGCGGCAGCACGCCGGTGTCGGTCAATGCGGCCGAGGGCACGACCGTGGCTGGTTCGGCCCGCCCGCCGGTTGATGACCCGAACCCGCGCGCCGGCAATGTCTGGGGCCACATCATCCGCTGGAACGACACAGGTGGTGATCCGACTGCACTGACCTTTGCCTGGGATATCTTCGTGCTGGCCGGCAATCCCAAGAAGTACGCCGATCGCACCGATCTGAAATCGGGCAGCAGTGCGATCACCGTCGACAACCAGTTCAACAGCCCGGACGGACTGGGCTTCGACCCGGAAGGCCGGCTTTGGATCCAGACCGACGGCAATTTTTCCAACGCCGGCGAATTTGATGGCCAGGGCAACAACCAGATGCTGGTCGCCGATGCCAAGACCGGCGCGGTTCGTCGTTTCCTGGTCGGCCCGTCTGCCTGCGAGGTGACTGGCGTGACCTGGACGCCGGATAGCACGGCGATGTTCGTCAACATCCAGCACCCGGGCGAGATCGACGGCGGCCACCCCAACACGCCCAAGAAGGCGGATGGCACCGCCTACTCGAACAATGACATCGCGCGCGATCCCACCCGGTTCTCGCGCTGGCCGGACGGCGCGACCGCGACACGCCCGCGGGCGGCAACGGTGGTGATCCGTAAAAGCGACGGTGGTGTGATCGGCACCTGACGAACGGCAAGCTCTGATTCAACCGACCATCGGCGCCTTTGCGGAGTCGATCGGTCGGTTTTTGTTTGTAGGAAGAAGTCCTACCCTCTATTGAAGATGGCATTCGCAACCGCAGGGAATATGCCCGGTGTTTTGGCCGCTTTTCCGCGCTCGGGCGCATTTCGGCCTCGCCAGAATGCGTTGATCAACGCGATTTTGTGGGGAATTCATGACTGAAGAAGAAACGACTGAGCGCAGCGCCGAGATACTCCGTCTCGCGCTCCCCTTGATGTCCAAGCATGCGCCTGGCTTTCAGCCGGTGAGCTATGCGCTTTGGTACGAATACGCCCACGGCGGCAATGGCGCACTGCGCACCGAGGTGGACGAAGCGATTCGGGCCAAGGAGCGCTTGACCTGGGACCGCACGCAGTCGCTGTACCAGCGGCACCTCCTGGATGGCGCCGAGCAGGCTTTCACACGGGCTCGCGCCGACCTGATCGATCTGCTGGGCAGAATGCAGGGCTCCGTCAAGGAAGCTTCGAGCGACACCACCGGCTTCAGCGCCTCGCTCGGTGCCTTCAGCAAGGAACTGAGCAAAAGTGCGACCGTTGCCGAGATGCAGACGCGGGTCGACAGCATCGTGAGCGAGGTTCGGCGGGTGTCGGGTTCCTTGCAGCAGCTCGATGGCGATCTGGTCAACAGTCGTGGCGAAATCCAGCGCTTGAGCGACGCGCTGGCGAAGATGCGCGAAGAGGCAGACACAGATGCTCTCACCGGGCTGCGCAATCGACGCGCCTTCGACCGCGTATTGACGCGCCTGATCGAAGTGGGAGGAAATGTGGGTGCGCATGCCTGTCTGCTGATGGTCGACATCGACCACTTCAAGCGGGTGAACGACACCTGCGGCCATCTGTTCGGCGATCGAGTTCTGCAGGGAGTGGCACGTGCGATCGCTGCTTCGGTGAAGGGGCGTGACCTCGTTGCCCGATTCGGCGGCGAAGAATTCTCGGTGCTGCTGCCCGGCACTGACGTCAATGGGGCGGTTTGCGTGGCCGAACAGATTCGGGAAGCGGTGTCGGGAATCCGAATTCGGCGGGCGCAAAGCGAACAGACCATCGCCAGCGTGACGGTGTCGGTCGGGGTTGCGCAACGCCTGGCCGGCGAAGAATCTGACGCCTGGTTCGAGCGGGCCGACAAGGCACTTTACAAAGCCAAGAACAGCGGCCGGAACCGGGTCGAGCGAGCTGCCTGAGCGCGACTGGTCAGGGCATCGAGTCGGTCAGGGGGCAAGGCCGACGCGAACCGAATCGGTGGGCGAAGACCCAGGTGAATTCGGCGCCGATCAGGAACACCTGCGCCGACCAGTAGACCCATACCAGCAGGGCCACAATGGCACTGGCGGCGCCGAAACCGGAAGCCACGCCGCTGGTGCCGATGTACCAGCCGATCACCGCCTTGCCGGCGGTGAACAGCATCGAGGTTACTGCACTGCCGATCCAGACATCGATCCAGCCGATGCGCGCTCGCGGCATGACCTTGTAGATCAGGGCGAACATGGCAGTGGTGAGGGCGAAGCCAAAGCACAGGTTGACCAGTTCCAGCGTGACGCCGAGGCTGCCGAACGCCGGCGCCCACCACCGGCCCCAGGCGGCCAGTGCCGCACTGGTGGCGAGCGACACGATCAGCAGAAATCCGATTCCCAGGATCAGGCCGAACGACAATAAACGCGTGCGCAGCAGTTGCCACCAGCCATTGCTGGCGGGCCGCGCGGGCAGTTGCCAGATGCGATCCAGTGTGTCTTGCAATTCTGAAAAAACGCTGGTCGCGCCGATCAGCAGGAGCGCCGCGCCCACGGCGGTGCCGATCACCGACTGATCATTGCGCTCGATGCTCTTCAGCAGGGCCGCAACCGCGGCGGCACCGTCATCGCCCAGCAGTCCGCGCAGCTGACTGAAGATTTCACCGCGAGCGGCATCGACACCGAACACCGCGCCGGCGACCGAGATGACGATCAGCAGCAGGGGCGCCAGGGAGAAGAGTGTGTAGTAGGCCAGTGCGGCGCCCATGCTGGGCGCCCGATCGTCGATCCATGCCCGCAGTGCACTGCGTATCAGCCCGACCATCGCGCGCGGCATGAGCGCCGCCGCCAGTATCTTCGGGGCCGGTGAGTGCTGATGGGAGGGATTGGCCGGGGGTGACGCTTGATCGCCCGGTTTGGGGAGTGTGTTCACCGCGCTGAAGAACTGCGGGTCACGGGCCGAAGCTCGAGCGCAGCTGCACCCCCCAGCGGCCATCCTTGAACGCCAGCACGTAGAGTGAATCGTAGACACCGATGACGCTTCCGTCCGATCGAAATCGCGTGTACTTCACCGCCATATGGACCTTGGTGCCGTTGTGCTGAACGACCGTTCTTTCGTTCCAGGCGCTGTGATGCCAGTCGTCTTCGCGTTTGAGCCGCTCGAACAGATCGAGCGGATTGCTGCCGGGCTGCTCGTAGACGACGATGCTGCCGCCCGCAAAGCGCACATGAGGGAAATGCATCTGCGCGTCCATGGCGGCAGCGTCGTAGACGTTCAAGGCCGCCATGAAGCGGTCGAGGCATTCGATGCAGGCGGTGATCAGGGTTTCAGACATGGGCTAAGGCGTTGAACCGGAAGTGTGCAGGCAACTCTGCGCCGCTGCCCGAAATCTGCCGGCGAAAACTGACGCACCG
>JAYVOV010000477.1:0-17527 GCA_043757735.1 Burkholderiaceae bacterium | reverse complement strand
CGATCAGCCCGCCCAGATCGCGCAGACGCATCTGGCGCGCGGCTTCGTCGGCGGCTTCGGAATTTGTGCGCAGCGCCGTTTCTTCGATGTCGCCGCCTTTGGTGGCGCGCGCCGAATTGACGTCGACGGCGACCAGCGCCTCGGTGTGATCGATGACGATCGAGCCGCCCGATGGCAGTGGAACGACCCGCGAATACGCGGTTTCGATCTGATGCTCGATCTGGAAGCGTGAAAACAGCGGGACGTCGTCGTGGTATCGCTTGACCCGCGACACGTTGTCCGGCATCACGTGCGCCATGAACTGACGCGCCTGTTCGTAGACGTCTTCGGTGTCGATCAGCAGTTCACCGATGTCCGAAGTGAAATAGTCGCGGATGGCGCGGATGACCAGACTCGATTCCTGATAAATCAGGAATGCACCCGGTGACGACAATGCGGCCTGCTCGACGGCGCGCCAAAGCTGCAGCAGGTAGTTCAGATCCCACTGCAGTTCTTCGGCGTTGCGCCCGATCCCTGCGGTACGGGCGATCATGCTCATGCCCGAGGGGACATCGAGCTTGTCCATGGTCTCGCGCAGTTCCTGCCGGTCTTCGCCTTCTACCCTGCGCGACACGCCGCCGCCGCGCGGATTGTTCGGCATCAGCACCAGGTAACGGCCTGCCAGCGAGATGTAGGTGGTCAGGGCGGCGCCCTTGTTGCCGCGCTCTTCCTTGTCGACCTGGACGATGACTTCCTGGCCTTCTTCCATGGCATCTTGAATGCGGGCGCGCCCGACGTCAGTGCCGCTCTTGAAGAATGCCTTGGAGATTTCCTTGAACGGCAGGAAGCCGTGGCGTTCTTCGCCGTAATTGACGAAGCAGGCCTCGAGGCTGGGCTCGACGCGGGTGATGATTCCTTTGTAGATGTTGCTCTTTCGAGACTCGTGACCAGCCGACTCGATGTCGATGTCGATCAGCTTTTGGCCGTCGACGATCGCGACACGCAACTCTTCCGAGTGGGTCGCATTGAAAAGCATCCGCTTCATGGGTAATCCGCTCCAGTGCGCCGGCGGCGCAGCCCGGCAGGGCCGGCGGAACATGCCCCGACAACGCGGGGCCGACGGAAGCGAGCGGCGCGCGGGCTCAGGGAGCCGCGTGTCGATGTAGTGAGACTGAAGGGAAGGTCGTCAGGCCGCCGCACCCGTGCTCCTGGCCGACGCGCAAGTGCACATGCCGGCGTTCCGCTGGGAACGCCGCACAAGGCCGGGTCGGGGAGGAGGAGGAGATTGGCATGCTTGGGTCGGCCCTGCCGGCGCGTGGTCGCCAACAGCAGTCGTCAGGTCTGGCTCGGGGTCCGTCGGTGTTCCGCGCTCCCGCAACGCGGGAGCCGCGAAAAAAGTGTTCTTGTTATGTCGTTCTACGGCGGCTAGGCCGGGCCGATACAATTGAACCTTTAGAGTTCTTACGGCGTACGACTGCGAAAGTATAACAACATGAAGGCCTTACCGACAAAACCTGATGGACCGCCTGCAGGTCTCGAGCTCCCGCTCGCCGGCCCTGTGCGTCCCCAGGTCGTCATGGCCACGGTCGGCGAGGACGATGGCGCTGGCCAGCGCCTGGACAATTTCCTCCTTCGCCACTTTCGGAATGTGCCCAAGAGCCATTTGTATCGGCTGATCCGCAGCGGCCAGGTACGTATAAACGGCGGACGCTGCCACCCTGACGACCGGCTTGCGCCGGGTGACACGGTCCGGATTCCACCAATCCACGTCCCGCCCGCGCCGGTGGCCGCCGACGGCCGCGCCCTGCCGCCTGCGCCGCCGCTGACACTGCCGATCTTGTTCGAAGACGAATTCCTGCTGGTGGTCGACAAGCCTGAAGGTCTGGCGGTCCATGGCGGGAGCGGCGTCGCCCATGGCGTGATCGAACGTCTGCGTGCGGCGCGGCCGGAAAGCCGCTTCCTGGAGCTTGCACATCGCATCGATCGGGAAACGTCCGGGGTGCTGCTGTTGTGCAAGAAGCGTCAGGCACTGGTTGCGATGCACGCGCAATGGCGTGAGCGTGTGACCGGCAAGCGTTATCTGGCGATCGTGCGCGGGCGCTGGCCCCTGCGCACTAAAACCCTGAACCAGCCGCTGCAGCGTTACCTGACGCCGGCGGGCGAGCGCAGGGTCAGTGTCCAGGCCGATGGGCAGGAGGCCCTCAGCCGGGTCACCGGGGTGCGCCGTCTGGTATTGCCGGCGCTTGGCGAGTGCACGCTGGTGCAGGTCGAGATCGAGACCGGGCGCACCCACCAGATCAGGGTTCACCTCGCCCATGCTGGGTTTCCCATCCTGGGCGACGACAAATATGGCGACTTTGAACTGAATCGAACGCTCACCCGCCTCGGGCATCGGCGCATGTTCCTGCACGCCGCGGAACTCGACTGCATTCACCCTTCCGGCGGGCGGCGCCTGCATCTCAGCTCGCCGATGCCGGAGGCGTTTTCGCGGTTTCTCGAGAACGCCGCCGCCGCGGCTGCCCCGTGAATACGCCTACCGCGCGCCCGGTCGTGGTCGTGGCCGAAATAGAACTCGTCGTATTCGATTGGGACGGCACCTTGATCGATTCGACCGCGTCGATCGTCGATTCGCTGTGCCTCGCCGCCGCCGATCTCAGCCTGCCGGTGCCCTCGCGCGAGCGGGCTGGCCACGTGATCGGCATGGGAATGGCCGCGGCCGTGAACCACGTGGCGCCGGGCCTCGGCAAGGCGCAGATGGCGCTCTTCATCGAGCGTTATCGCGCGCATTTCGTCGTTCGCAGTGCGCAGCTGCAGCCTTTTCCCGGCATCGTCGATCTGCTGCAAGACCTCGATGCCCTGGGCGTGCCACTGGCCGTCGCGACCGGCATGTCGCGAGCCGGGCTTGACCGGTCACTGGCGCAACTCGGCTGGCGCAGCCGGTTCGCGGCCACCCGCTGCGGCGATGAAGGTCTGCCCAAACCAGACCCCTGGATGCTGCGCGACTTGTGCGAGCAGCTCGGTTGTGTGCCGGCGAGCGCACTGATGGTGGGCGACACCACTCACGACCTGGGAATGGCCGGCGCATTGGGCACGCCCTGCGTCGCCGTCAGCTACGGGGCGCATCCACGAGAAGCGCTGGCGGCCCGGGCGCCGGCGGCGCTGGTCGACGACGTCGCTCAGTTGCGGGCCTGGCTCTGGCCGCGGCTGGCCGCCGCCCTGCGCGGTCTGCCATCGGGGTTTCACTGGCGGGCGGTCTGTACGAGCGCGGCACTGGTCGAGAAAGGGCTGGGGATCCGATTCGACACAGGCCAGGGTGCAGCCGCTGCGCCCAAGCCCGCGTTTCTGGTACGCCACGATGGTCAGGCACGCGCCTACCTGAACGAGTGTCGCCACGTGCCGGTCGAACTCGACTGGCCGGTGGGCCGATTCTTCGACGACTCCGGCCTATACTTGGTCTGCGCCACTCACGGAGCGATGTATCGCCCGGCCGATGGAAGCTGTGCCAGTGGCCCCTGCCGCGGACGCGGCCTGACTCCCCTGAGGATTCAGGAATCCAACGGCAAGGTCTGGGTGGCATTCGAGACCCATCCTGATGACCACGCCTGAAGACACCCCCTCGGCCGCCGCGCCCGATTCCATTGCTGGCGCTGACGCGCCCGCCAACACCGGTGCACAGCGCAGCGCGGCCCCGCGCCCAACGCCAGACGCGCCCAACGGCTGGGAGCGCTCCGTGCTCGAGAAGCTGGTGATGTCGACCGTCGAAGAGCGCCGACGCGCCCGACGCTGGCGAATCTTTTTTCGCCTGGTGTTGCTCGCCTTCCTCTCGCCAGTGCTCTTGCTCTACTTCGGCTGGTGGTCGCCGGGCGAGCACAAAACGGGGCGCGCCATGCGGCATACCGCTCTGGTCGATGTGAAGGGTGTGATCGAATCCGAGGGCGAGGCGTCGGCCGAGAGCATCAATGCCGCGCTCAAGGCCGCGTTCGAGGACACCAAGACCGCCGGCGTCGTGATTCGCGTCAACAGCCCTGGCGGCAGCCCGGTGCAGGCCGGCATCGTTCACGACGAGATCAAGCGGCTGCGCGCCAAGTACCCCGAAATTCCTATTTACGCGGTAGTCGAGGAAATCTGCGCCTCGGGCGGGTACTACATCGCGGTCGCTGCTGATCGCATCTATGTCGACAAGGCCAGCATGGTCGGGTCGATCGGTGTGCTGATGGACGGATTTGGTTTTGTCGGCGTGATGGACAAGCTGGGCGTCGAGCGGCGGCTCCTCACTGCGGGTCGCAACAAGGGTTTCATGGACAGCTTCGCGCCGCTTTCGGACGATCACCGGCGGATCGCTCAGCAGATGCTCAATGAAATCCACGAACAGTTCGTCGCGGTGGTCAAGAGTGGCCGCGGAACCCGCCTGAAAGACTCGCCCGATCTGTTTTCGGGGCTGATCTGGTCAGGTGCCCGCAGCATCGAACTCGGGCTGGCCGACGCCCTGGGCACGGTCGATGGCGTGGCGCGCGATGTCATCAAGGCCGAAGAAATCGTCGACTTCTCCACGCACGAGAACATTGCCGAGCGGCTGGCCAAACGGATCGGCGCGTCTGCCGGTCAGACGCTCGCCCGCAGCCTCAGCGCCGGCGCCGCTGCCCCGAAGCTGCGCTGATCGGCTGACGCTGCGGCGCGGCATTTCGCGGCGCCTGGGTGGCCCCGACAGTAAACACCGTCGGGCTCCTGGGCATCAGTACGGGAGCCTCGCGCCATCGGCTCACCGGCGCCACTCGGATCTGTTCTTCGGGCAGGCTGAGCGCGCTGGCAGCGCCCATCAGGGTGTCGGGCGCCAGTATCTCGAGCAGGCTCTCGAGCAGCGCTTGGTTGCGATACGGGGTCTCGATGATGATCTGGGTCTGACCCTCCGCAATAGCGCGCCGTTCCAACTGCTGGATGCGGGCCTTGCGCTGATCGGCAGGCACCGGCAGGTAACCAACAAATGCGAAAGTCTGCCCGCTCATGCCGCTGGCCATCAGGGCCAGCAGCAGCGAACTCGGTCCGACCAGCGGCACGACCCGGATGCCGTTGCGGTGCGCCAGCGCGACCAGGGCGCTGCCCGGATCGGCGACGGCCGGACAGCCTGCCTCAGACAGCAGACCGATCGAGCGGCCGGCCAGCAGCGGGGCCAGCAGGTGTGGCAGCTGGTCGGCCGAGGTGTGCTCGTTCAGTTCGCTGATCTCGATCGTCTGCAGCGCCTGTTTCAAAGGCAGGCGCTTCAGCACGGCGCGTGCCGTCTTGGCGCTTTCGGCAACGAAGCAGTCCAAACGCAAAATGGCCGATATCGTTGCCGGTGGCAGGATCTGGTCGGGTGCCTGATCCGGGCCCAGGGGAACCGGCACCAGATAGAGCGTGCCGCGGGCGTCGGGATTGGCGGCCGGCGGCGCTGGCGGCGCCGGCATTTCGGCCATATCTGGCGTCTGCGACGTCTGCGACGTCTGCGACGTCTGCGGCGTCTGCGGCGTCTGCGGCGCGACGCCGGGCGGATGCCCGCTCACCGTGCCGGCCCGGCCAGTACGTCGACCCCGGCCCGGGCGAGCAGCCCTGTCAGCGCGATCAAGGGCAGGCCGACGATCGCAGTCGGGTCGCTGCTCTCGAAACCGGCCATCAGCGCGATACCCAGCCCTTCGGCCTTTGCTGAGCCGGCGCAGTCGTAGGCAGGCTCCAGAGAAAGATAGCGTTCGATCGCAGTCTCGCTGAGCTCACGAAAATGCACGATCGTATCGACCACTTCGGCCTGCGCGAAGCCGCTGGCCTGATGCACGACCGCCAGCGCTGTGTGAAAACTGAGCGAGCGTCCGGATGCCCTGCGCAGTTGCGCCACTGCGCCTGCGTGGTCACCAGGTTTACCGATGGTTTCGAGCCCGTCGAAAGTGGCTGTCTGATCGGAGCCGATCACCACGGCGTCGGGATGCAAGTTTGCGATCGCACGCGCTTTGGCCAGTGACAAGCGCAGAGCCACCGCCTTCGGCCCTTCGCCGGGCTGCACGGTTTCATCGGTCTGAGGCGACTGCACGGTGAATGGCAGATGCAGGCGTTCGAGCAGCATCTTCCGATACCGAGAAGTCGACGCGAGAATCAGGAGCGGACGGTCTGGCGCAAGCTGGGTGGACATGGAGTGGGCCTTTGTCTGGGCGGCCGTTATCATAGTCGACCGCAAAGCACCGCATGGAGTCATTGCTGATGGTCAGTCCGCAGGAACCGGGTCGCCCCTGGATCGATACCAACGAGTTCACCCGAACCGGGCAGCATTTATCCGGAAACTGCCCGATTGCCGATCTCGAGCGTCTGGACGACATGCTCACTGACGACGACGGTCTGCTCGACTGGGCCCTGGATGGCGAAAAGGCTCGCCGCTCGGACGGCGCAACCGAGGCCTATCTGTCACTCGCGCTCTCCGGCCGAGTGCGCATGCGCTGCGTGCGCTGCCTGGAACCGGTCGAGGTCGCGATTGCGGATCGCCGTCAATTCAAGCTCGTGGTCACCGAAAGTATTGCCGAACGGGAGGACCAGAAGGCCGAGGAGTTCGACCTGCTCGTGTCGTCGCCGCGCCTCGACGTGCTCGACCTGGTCGAAGACGAGGCGATCATGGCGCTGCCGCTGGCGCCCAGGCACGAGAACTGCTCGCCGCCGCTGGGCACGCATTCCGAAGATTTTTCCGCGGCGGAACTGTCGCTGCCAACCGAACCGGATGGCTCGGCGGCGACTTCGCGCCCCCATCCGTTCGCTGTTTTGGCCGGGCTCAAGACGCGCCGCACAAAGGACGACGGGGGAAATTGAACTTCCCGCGCCAATTCCTTGATATAATTGCGGATTAACTTTTTAGTGGAGCGTCCGAGATGGCCGTTCAGCAGAACAAGAAGTCGCCCTCCAAGCGGGGCATGCACCGTTCGCACGATTTCATCACCAATCCCCCGATCGCGGTCGAACCAACCACCGGAGAGATCCACCTTCGCCACCACGTGAGCCCCAGCGGCTTCTATCGTGGCAGGAAAATCCTGAAGACCAAAGCGGACGAATAAGTCGGCCTGTTCTCTCGTTGGTCGTGGCGTTTTTGCCAGTCAGTGTCAAATGTGCGCGTTTGGTTGAATGAACCTGCGCATCGCCATCGACTGTATGGGGGGGGATCATGGCCTGTCGGTCACGGTGCCGGCGGCATTGGCGTTCCTGCGCCATACGCCGGATGTCGGACTGATCCTGGTCGGTCATGCCGATGCTATCGAGGCGGCGCTGGGCCACGAACCCCCTGCTGACCGTTCGCGAATTGAAGTGCGCCATGCCGATCAGATCGTGGCCATGGACGAGCCACCCGCCAGCGCGCTGCGCGGCAAGCGGCAGTCGTCCATGCGTCTGGCCATCGAGGCGGTCAAGTCGGGCGAAGCGCAAGCCTGCGTGAGTGCCGGCAATACAGGCGCCCTCATGGCGATCTCGCGCTTCGTTCTAAAAATGCTCGATGGCATCGACCGGCCTGCCATTGCCGCGCCCATTCCCAATCAGCTCGGCGGCGTGACCACCATGCTGGACCTCGGCGCCAACGTCGATTGCGAGCCGCAGCACTATCTGCAGTTCGCCATCATGGGCGTTGCGCTGGCCATTGCGGTGGAGGGCAAGCCCAATCCAACCGTCGGCCTTCTCAATATCGGCGAAGAAGTCATCAAGGGCAACGACACTGTCAAACAGGCGGCTGAACTGCTGCGTGCCAGTTCACTTGATTTTCGCGGCAATGTCGAAGGCAACGACATTTTCGAGGGCACCACCGACGTGGTCGTCTGCGATGGCTTTGTCGGCAATGTCGCGTTGAAGACCTCCGAGGGCCTTGCCCGCATGATCGGTGGCTTCATCAAGGAGGAGTATTCACGCGGCTGGCTCACAAAACTGGCAGGCTTCGTCTCGCTGCCGGTGCTCAACCGGCTCAAGCACCGTCTCGACCACCGGCGCTACAACGGCGCCAGTCTGGTCGGTCTGCGCGGAATCGTCATCAAGAGTCACGGATCGGCCGACAGTCTTGCGTTCGAGCAAGCGCTGCGTCGGGCCCACGAGGCTGCCCGCAATGGCCTGCTCGAGCGAATCGCGCAGGCCGTGCCGCGCCTGTCCGGAGAGACCGTGAAAGTGGGGACATGACAATCTATTCGCGAATCATCGGCACTGGTTCGGCGCTCCCCGAACGTCTGGTGACCAACGCTGATCTCGTCATCGAACTGGCGGAACGCGGCATCGAGAGCACTGACGAATGGATCGTCGGCCGCACTGGCATCCGTCAGCGCTATCTGGCTGCGCCGGATGTCACCAGCAGCATGCTCGGCGAACGTGCCGCTCGCGCGGCGCTGCAGTCCGCAGGCGTGGCGGCGCAGGATGTCGATCTGATCATCGTGGCCACGTCCACGCCCGACTTCATTTTCCCGAGTACCGCATGCTTCATTCAAAAGGCGCTGGGTGCGCCGGGCGGCGCGGCATTTGACGTCCAGGCGGTGTGTGCCGGATTTGTTTACGCCCTGGCCACGGCAGACGCCATGATCCGCACAGGCATGGCAAAACGGGCGCTGATCATCGGCGCAGAGGTCTTTTCGCGCATCCTGGACTGGACCGATCGCGGAACCTGCGTGCTGTTTGGCGACGGTGCCGGCGCAGTGCTGCTCGCAGCCGATGAATCGCCGGGCATTCTGGCCAGCAGGCTGCATGCCGACGGCCGCTACGAAGACATCTTGCGCACCGCGGGCAACGTGCAATCGGGCGCCATCACTGGCCATCCTTTCCTGACGATGAATGGTCAGGCGGTGTTCAAACTCGCTGTTTCGGTGCTCGACTCCGTTGCACGAGAGACTGTCGATATGGCCGGCATGAGTCTCGATCAGGTCGACTGGCTCATTCCTCATCAGGCCAATGTGCGAATCATTCAGGCGACCGGTCGCAAACTGGGCATCCCGCCCGAGCGGGTCATTGTGACGGTCGATCGCCACGCCAACACTTCGGCCGCCTCGGTGCCACTGGCGCTCGATGTAGCCGTTCGTGATGGCCGGATCAAACCGGGCCAGCACATCCTGATGGAGGGTGTGGGTGGCGGATTCACCTGGGGGGCTGTGTTGGCTCGTCTGTAGCCTGCACTGTCTGTTGCGCCAACGGCGCGATTCGCATCTAGAACTTCCATGACCATCGCATTCTTGTTTCCCGGGCAGGGCTCGCAGACCGTGGGCATGCTCGATGCCTTCGCCGGCAACGCTGCAGTCGCCGATATTCTCGCCAGGGCCGACTGCGCGCTCGGCGAACCGCTCAGCAAACTGATTGCAACCGGGCCGGCTGAAGACCTCAATCTCACCGTGAACACCCAGCCCGCCATGCTGGTGGCCGGGTACGCCTGCTGCGCCGCCTGGCTTGCGGCTGGCGGCACCGCTGCCGTGGCGGTCGCGGGCCACAGCTTGGGCGAGTACACGGCATTGGTGGCGGCCAATTCAATACCACTCGAACAGGCCGTGACCCTGGTCCGGCTGCGCGCGCAGGCCATGCAGGCAGCGGTTCCAGTCGGTACTGGCGGCATGGCGGTCATCATGGGCCTGGACGACGATGCTGTTCGCGCCGCGTGCGTTGCGGCGCAGACTGCCACCAGTCAGGTGGTCGAGGCCGTCAATTTCAATGCACCCGCTCAGGTCGTGATCGCCGGCCACAAGGCCGCGGTTGAGCGCGCCTGTGAGCTGGCCAAGCAGGCTGGCGCCAAGCGTGCTTTGCCCCTGTCGGTTTCCGCACCGTTTCACTCGACACTGCTCGCGCCGGCCGGGGCGCGACTGCGCGCTGCGCTGGCCAGCCTGGACATCCGGAGCCCGGAAGTCAGCCTGGTGAACAACGTCGACGTCGCCATCGAATCAGATCCCGGCCGCATTGCCGATGCGTTGGTTCGCCAGGCTTCGTCGCCGGTGCGCTGGGTCGAGGTCGTCCAGCGGCTCAAATCGCTGGGGATCGATCAGGTGATCGAGTTTGGACCCGGCAAAGTGCTCACCGGATTGATGCCCCGAATCGACAAGTCGATGCAGGCCCTGGCGGTCTACGATCCCGCCACACTAGAGGCCGCGCTGGCTGCTGTCCGGGGAGACGCCGCGTGAGTGCCGCGCCGTCGCTCCAGGGGCAAGTCGCCCTGGTTACCGGCGCTTCGCGGGGCATCGGCAGAGCCATTGCGCTGGCCCTGGCGCGCGATGGCGCCCATGTTGTTGGCACCGCCACCACCGCAGAGGGCGCGCAGGCCATTACCGACGGGTTCGGCCAGGCGGGTTTCGCGGGTCTGGGCGTGCAGCTCGACGTCACCGATGCCGCCCGTGCCGGGGCGGTAATCGACGAAATGCAGAAGTCGTGTGGCGCGCCAGGAATTCTCGTCAACAACGCCGGCATTACACGCGACAACCTGGCGATGCGCATGAAGGACGACGAGTGGGCATCGGTCATCGACACCAACCTGTCGGCTGTCTTCAGGCTTTGCCGGCTGGTCATGCGTCCGATGATGAAAGCCCGGCATGGTCGGATCATCAATATCACCTCTGTGGTCGCGTCCAGCGGCAACGCGGGTCAGGCGAACTACGCCGCCGCCAAAGCGGGTGTGGCGGGCATGACTCGCGCACTGGCGCGTGAACTTGGCAGCCGCAATATCACGGTCAATTGCGTGGCCCCGGGCTTCATCGATACCGACATGACCCGGTCGCTGACCGACGCCCAGATTTCAGGCCTGATGCAGGGTATTCCGCTGGGCCGGTTCGGTCAGCCGGAAGACATCGCTGCCGCCGTTGCCTATCTTGCCGGCCCGCACGCGGGTTACGTGAGTGGCGCGACGCTGCATGTCAACGGCGGGATGTACATGGAATGATCAGGAAGAATGTCACCTGGCCAGATGGCCGATGCCGAAGTCGGGATCGGCAGCCCGGGTAAAGAGTGCAGACTAACTGATAGAATCCGCGCCGTTCACGCTCGAGGAATAGTCGGCCGTCGCGCAAGGCACCGTGGCGCGTCAAAGTGGCAAGGCAAGGCGGTACCAGTCAACATCAGAGGCGCGCCTGGGGCGCGCCTCACACAGAGGAGCAGAAAAATGGAAAACATCGAACAGCGCGTCAAGAAAATCGTCGCTGAACAACTCGGCGTCAACGAGGCCGACATCAAGATTGAATCCTCCTTCGTCGACGACCTCGGCGCGGATTCGCTTGACACCGTCGAACTGGTGATGGCGCTGGAAGACGAGTTCGAGACCGAGATCCCTGACGAAGAGGCCGAAAAAATCACCACGGTCCAGCAGGCGATCGACTACGTCAAATCCCATTCCAAAGGTTGAGTTCAGCGGGCAACGGCAAGGAGAGTGCTTTGAGTCGTCGACGCGTCGTCATCACCGGTTTGGGCATCGTCAGCCCTGTTGGCCTTGATGTGCAAAGTGCCTGGGCAAATATCGTTGCAGGTCGCTCGGGCATCGATCGCATCTCGCGGTTCGACAGCACGGCTTTCTCGGCGCAGATCGCCGGCGAGGTCCGTGGATTCGACATCACCCAGTATTTGCCGGCCAAAGAGGCCCGCCATTTCGATACCTTCATTCACTACGGCATCGCGGCGGGCGTGCAAGCCCTGCGTGATTCCGGGCTGCAGGTCGACGAGAGCAACGCCGAACGCATCGGCGCGGTGGTCAGTTCGGGCATCGGCGGCTTGCCGATGATCGAAGAAAACCACACCGATTTCATGAACCGCGGGCCGCGGCGCATATCGCCATTTTTCGTCCCCGGTTCGATCATCAATATGATTTCCGGGCAGTTGTCGATCATGCTGGGCCTGAAGGGCCCGTCGTTCGCCATCGTATCCGCCTGCACCACCGGTACCCACTCGATCGGCGAAGCCGGCCGCATGATCCAGTACGGCGACGTCGATGTGATGCTCGCCGGGGGCGCCGAGTCCACGGTGTCACCGCTGGGAATTGGCGGATTTGCCTCGATGCGGGCGCTGTCCACCCGCAACGACGACCCGGCAACCGCCAGCCGCCCCTTCGACAAAGACCGCGATGGTTTTGTCCTGGGCGAAGGCGGTGGGGTTCTCGTTCTGGAAGAGTACGAGCACGCGCGGCGGCGCGGTGCCCGCATTTATGCTGAGCTCGCCGGCTACGGCCTCAGTGCCGACGCTCACCACATCACCGCGCCAGCCGAAGATGGCGAAGGTCCTTCGCGTGGCATGCGTCAGGCGCTTAAAAGCGCGGGAATCAACCCTGAAGAGGTGCAGTACATCAACGCTCACGGCACCTCCACGCCGCTGGGCGATATTGCCGAAACCGTGGCGGTCAAACGTGCAATGGGTGATGCCGCGCGCAAAGTCGTGATCAATTCAACAAAATCAATGACCGGGCATCTGCTGGGTGCGGCGGGTGGCGTGGAAGCCGTCTTCACCACATTGGCGCTCCACCATCAGGTATCGCCGCCCACCATCAACATCTTCAATCAGGATCCGCTCTGCGACCTCGACTACTGCGCGAACACGGCACGTGACATGAAGATTGATGTCGCGCTGTCAAATTCGTTTGGTTTCGGCGGTACGAACGGTACCTTGGTCATCCGGCGTATCTAGGTTTCAACTTCGACAGCCCCCTGGCCTTTAGACAGACTCGCGGTTCAGAGCGGAAGGCGGCAGCGTGGCATTGTGGGTCGAGATTCCGCTGGGCCGCAGTCGACGGGTGCACCAGGCCGCGCGTATCGCTCAGGGCTTCGCGTGGACGGGCGCAGGGCTGGCCGGGGCCGCTTGTATCTCTGGCGGCTTGCCGGCTCTCGGGGGCCTGGTTTGCACCGCTCTGCTTGCGGCTTGCACTGCTGCAGTTCCGGCAGTCGCATTGCTGCGCAGGTATGGCGTTCTTGAAAAAATCCACCGGGCGTCCGGGTCAACCTTGTGCATCGACCGCAACGGTGCAGCGTTCCTTCGGCCGCGTGCCGGACTGGCCATTCCACTCGATGTCAGACACGCCCATCGCGGATTGGGCATTGTCTGGATCGAGGCGATCGGCGATGGTCATCGTTACCGGCTGCTGTCAGGCCTGGATCAGACCGACGACCGACAGTGGAGTCACCTTGGCGCCTGGCTGGCCTGGCTCCAGCGAGACGCCACCTGATCACCGCTGGATCGGCGGCGTGCCGGTAAAGTACTTGCAATTCTCGGGCCTCGCCCTCACTTCAACGTGAATTCCGCCTTTCGCCATGGTCACCGCATGAACACCAAGAATTTGTTCGCCTTGTTTTCTGTCGTTTTCGGCATGACTGGCCTGCTCGCCGCGCCGGTCGCCGGCGCGCAGGTGCGTGATTTGCCGGACTTCGCCGACCTGGTAGAACGCGCCGGCCCGGCCGTCGTCAACATCCGCACCACCGAGCGGGCACGTCCCGGCGGCCAGCAGGGCAGCGGCCCCGGCTTCCAGATGCCCGAGGGTATGGACGAAAACGACCCCTTCTACGAATTTTTCAAGCGTTTCTTTCCGCCTCGCCAGGCGCCGTCGCCAGGGCAGCCGCCGGGCCAGACGCCCAGAGGGCGCGGCGGCGAGGAAATGCCGCGCGGAGTCGGCTCCGGTTTCATCATCTCCTCTGACGGCTTCGTGCTGACCAATCACCATGTGGTCGAGGGCGCCGATGAAATCTACGTGACACTCACCGACAAGCGCGAGCTCAAGGGCCGCGTTGTCGGATCAGATCGCCGTACCGACGTGGCGCTGGTCAAGATCGAGGCCGTCGGTTTGCCAAAGCTGCCGATTGGCGATTCGAACAAAGTCCGGGTCGGCGAATGGGTGGTGGCCATCGGTTCGCCCTTCGGGCTCGAGAACACCGTGACCGCCGGGATCGTCTCGGCCAAGGGGCGTGAAACCGGCGAGTATCTGCCCTTCATCCAGACCGACGTCGCGGTGAATCCCGGTAACTCGGGCGGCCCGCTGCTGAATATGCGTGGCGAGGTGATCGGTATCAACTCCCAGATCTACAGCCGCACCGGCGGTTTCATGGGGATTTCCTTCGCGATTCCCATCGATGAGGCAATCCGTGTCGTCGATCAACTCAAATCGGGCGGCCGGGTGGTGCGTGGCCGGATCGGCGTGGGCATTGCGGAAGTCACCAAGGACATCGCAGAGCCCCTGGGCCTCGCGCGGGTCGGCGGGGCGCTGGTGCGAAATGTCGAGGCCAATGGGCCGGCCGCCAAAGGCGGGGTCGAGGAGGGTGACATCATCTTGCGCTTCGATGGCAAGCCGATCGACAAATCCAGCGATCTGCCGCGCCTGGTCGGAACGACCAAGCCGGGTGCCAGAGCTACCCTGCAGATCTGGCGCAAAGGCGCAATACGCGAACTCCAGCTGACAGTCGGCGAGAGCGAGCCGGATCGCGCCCAGCGTGCGCAGCGCCCCGGAACACCTGGTCCGGGTGCGCAACCGGCGCCAGCCGCCGCCAATGCGCTGGGGCTTGCGGTTTCGGACCTCACCGAAGAGCGCAAGACGCAACTGCGAGTGAAGGGCGGCGTTCTGGTCGAGTCTGTCGACGGCGTTGCTGCGCGGGCCGGGTTGCGGCAGGGCGATCTGATCCTTTCCTTGAACAACCAGGACATCACCAGCGCCAAGCAGTTCAATGAGTTGGTCGCAAAACTCGACAAAGGCAAGACGCATGTGGCGCTGGTCCGGCGTGGTGAAAGCGCCAGCTTCGTGCCGCTGCGGCCGTCGGCGGCGTCGCTGCAGGCGCCTGCACGCTGACTCGGTTCGCCTGATCCGGAGGGCCGATTCGAGCCCCCGACCCGCCGCTGTTAGAATGCTCGGTCGGCGCGCCCTCCGGCGCGCCTTTGATTTTTTGGCTCCATGCAGCACATCCGCAATTTTTCGATCATCGCGCACATCGATCACGGCAAATCGACCCTCGCCGACCGGCTCATCCAGCGTTGCGGCGGCTTGTCCGACCGTGAAATGGAAGCCCAGGTTCTCGACTCGATGGACCTCGAACGCGAGCGTGGCATCACGATCAAGGCGCAGACTGCCGCCCTTCGATACAAAGCCAACGACGGCCAGGTCTATCAGTTCAACCTGATCGACACCCCCGGCCATGTCGACTTTTCCTACGAAGTGAGCAGGTCCCTTTCGGCCTGCGAAGGCGCTCTGCTGGTCGTCGATGCCACCCAGGGCGTCGAGGCCCAGACCGTTGCCAACTGCTACACCGCCATCGAACTCGGCGTGGAAGTGGTGCCCATTCTCAACAAGATGGATCTGCCCTCGGCCGATCCCGACTCCGCAGCCGCGGAAATCGAGGACGTGATCGGCCTCGATGCCACCGACGCCATCCGCGCCAGCGCCAAGACGGGCATGGGCATCGACGAAATCCTCGAGTGCGTCGTCGCCCGCATTCCGCCACCCAGAGGCGATCCAGGCGCACCCTTGCAGGCTCTCATCATCGACTCGTGGTTCGACAACTATGTCGGGGTCGTCATGCTGGTCCGGGTCTTCAACGGAACGCTGAAGCCTCGCGACAAGATCAAGCTGATGGCCACCGGATCGGCCCACATCTGTGAGCAGGTCGGCGTGTTTACGCCCAAGTCTTCGCCGCGTGAGACGCTCTCGGCAGGCGAGGTCGGCTTCATCATTGCCGGCATCAAGGAGTTGAAGGCGGCCAAAGTGGGCGACACGGTCACCCTGGTCAACCCGTCGGCCCGGGAAGCCTTGCCGGGGTTCAAGGAGATCAAGCCATCGGTGTTCGCCGGCCTGTACCCGGTGGAGTCCAACCAGTACGAAGCAATGCGCGACGCGCTGGAGAAGCTCCAGCTCAACGATGCCTCGCTGCAATACGAGCCCGAGGTGTCGCAGGCGCTGGGGTTCGGCTTTCGCTGCGGATTCCTCGGGCTGCTGCACATGGACATTGTCCAGGAGCGGCTCGAGCGCGAGTTCGACATGGATCTCATCACCACGGCGCCCACCGTGATCTACGAGATTCTGATGCGTGACGGCGAACTGCTGCGCATCGAGAACCCGTCCAAGATGCCCAGCCCCGACAAGATCGAAGAGATCCGCGAGCCAATCGTAGACGTCACTATCTTCGTGCCCCAGGAATACGTCGGCAACGTGATCACGCTGTGCACGCAAAAGCGTGGCGTTCAGAAAAACATCGCCTATCACGGCCGTCAGGTGCACCTGAGCTACGAATTGCCGATGAATGAGATCGTGCTCGATTTTTTCGACAAGCTGAAATCCACTTCGCGCGGTTATGCGTCGATGGACTACGAGTTCAAGGAATATCGAGCCTCCGATGTCGTCAAGCTCGACATCATGGTCAATGGCGACCGGGTCGATGCCTTGAGCCTCATCGTGCATCGATCCATCTCCCAGAACCGGGGCCGCGACGTCGCCGCGCGGATGCGTGAACTCATTCCACGTCAGATGTACGACGTTGCCATCCAGGCGGCGATCGGCGCCAATATCATCGCCCGCGAGAACGTCAAAGCCTTGCGCAAGAACGTGCTGGCCAAATGCTATGGCGGCGATATTTCCCGCAAGAAGAAGCTGCTCGAGAAGCAGAAGGCCGGCAAGAAGCGCATGAAGCAGGTCGGCACGGTCGAGATTCCCCAGGAAGCGTTTCTGGCTGTGCTGCAGGTCGATGACCGCTGATCCGAGCCGCTTCAGCGCCCCCTCACTCGAACCGGAGCCCGCGTGGACGACACGAGCACCTCATTGAATTTTGCGTTGATCCTGTTCCTGCTCCTGGTGGTCTGTTTTGCCGCATGGCTGGCCGAGCGCTTCCACTTTCTGCCGGCGCGCCGTCGGATTGCGGCGCAGCGCGCCCGCGAATTCGACACGCAGCAGGCCGCACTCGAGCCCCACCAGCGACTGGGCGATGGGCCGGCCGCGCGCGAGGCGATGGTCAGGGACGCTCTGCGTCAGCCGCTCTGGCTCGAATACACGGCGGGGCTCTTCCCGGTGATCGCGGTGGTGTTCTTCCTCCGGTCATTTCTGGTGGAGCCTTTCAAGATCCCGTCCGGATCAATGATTCCGACATTGCTGATCGGCGACCTGATACTCGTCAACAAATTCAGCTATGGCGTTCGTCTGCCGGTGATCCACACCAAGATCCTCGACGTCGGCAGCCCAAGCCGTGGTGATGTCATGGTGTTTCGCTACCCCCAGAACCCTGCCCAGGATTACATCAAGCGGGTGGTGGCCATTCCGGGCGACAAGATCAGCTACGAAAACAAACGGTTGCGGATCAACGGAACCGAGGTGCCGTTGGCGCCGGCGGGCGAATTTTATGATTCCGACCGCCTCACCTACTCTCGTCAATATTCAGAAAAACTGGGAGAAATCGATCATAAGATATTGACAGAGTTGGATAAACCGTCTTTTATCAGTCCAGTGAACGCATTCCCTTTTCGCGATCAATGCAACTACAGCGGTGGTGGTGTGAGCTGCACCGTTCCGCCAGGGCACTACTTCATGATGGGTGATAACCGCGAAAACAGCCTCGACAGCCGGTTCTGGGGCTTTGTGCCGGAGGCCAATCTGGTCGGCAAG